>DAOLNV010000128.1 GCA_035416745.1 Candidatus Hydrogenedentota bacterium
CATCGTTGAGGCAGGACCGTAGTCCGTGGTAGGCTCTATGGCATGCGTTCTGGGGGAGTCCGGATAGAGCCGCGGTATAAGCGAGTCTTTTTCACGGCCTTGCCTAAGGGACCTTTGAGGGAAGGTTAGGAATACGGGTGTGCTCGGAAATTACAGAGATCGTGGCCATTGACGGACCAGTAGGCGCCGGCAAGAGCTCGGTGGGCCGCCGCGTGGCGGAGGTCCTGGGTTTTGCATACCTGGATACGGGGGCCATGTACCGCGCAGCCACGTGGTGGGCTATGCACAATGGCGTCAACCTCGACGATCCCGCCGCGCTTACCCGCGCTACACGGGAAATGCCCCTCGATATGAGCGAGCAAGACGGCGTCCTGCGGGTCATGGCGGGTGGTTCGGACATCACGGAGGAGATTCGAACCCCGGAAATTACGCGCCAAGTCTACAAGCTCGACCATGTTGCGGGCGTGCGAGCTCATCTCGTGGAACTGCAGCGGGCGTTCAGTGCGCGCCAGCCCACCGTTGCGGACGGGCGTGACATGGGCACCGTGGTGTTTCCAAAGGCCCGTTGGAAGGTTTATATGGACGCGTCGCTCGGCGAACGGGTGAGGCGCCGCGCGGCCCAGCTCGCGGAAAAAGGCGTCCAGGTGGACGTGGCGGAGTTGACGAGAGACATCGAGGAACGCGACCAGAAAAACCTGAACCGCCCGGTTTCTCCGTTGCGGCAAGCCGATGATGCGCGATTGCTGGATACCTCGGGTCTTTCGTTTGACGAGGCTGTCTCCGCAATCGTCAACATCGTACGGGGGGTATCGTGAGTTCGTCTAGGAACGTTTTAGCCTGGTCCTATCCACCCAGCGAACGGGAGTTGGTCCGGGCCTTGGCCGAGGAACTCGAGGTGCCTGCCCTGGTGGCCCAATTGCTTATCATCCGCGGCGCTACGACGCCCAAACTCGGACACCAGTTCCTGAACCCCTCCGCCGAAGACCTGTCAGACCCGTTTGACCTCGGCGGGGTGGACCGCGCCGTAGAGCGGTTGCGCATTGCGCGCGAGCGCGAACAGAAGGTGCTGGTCTTTGGCGATTACGACGTTGACGGGATCACCGGCACGGCGGTCCTGTATAACGCATTGCGGGAGTATGGGCTCCGTTCGTGCGCGTACGATATGCCAAACCGTCTGGAAGAAGGGTATGGGATTAACGCCGAGCGCGTTTGGCAGGCCCGAGACGAGAAGGTCGACCTGATCATTACCGTGGACAACGGCGTTACCGCGCGGGACGCGGCCGACGCCGCCCGGGAGGCGGGCATCGGAATGATCATCACGGACCACCACGAACCCGAAGGCGCGCTTCCCGCCGCTGACGTTATTATTGATCCCAAGCTCGACGGTCCGGCCCACCCTTGCTACGACGTCTGCGGGGCCGCCGTGGCCTTCAAACTGGCTTCCGCTCTCACGGGCAAGATGCACGACTTGGACCTCGTTGCGCTGGGCACGGTGGCGGACATCGTCCCCCTGCGCGGCGAGAACCGTATTCTGGTTGCGCTCGGGCTGCGTGACGCGCCCGCACGGTTGCGGCCTGGTCTGATGAAACTGGCCCAGGTTGCGCGTGTCAACCTGGAGACGCTGACCGCGCGCAATGTCGCATATCAACTTGCTCCCCGCATCAATGCGGGCGGGCGGCTGGGCGCGGGTATCACGGGGATGAGCCTTATCCTGGCCGAGTCCCTGGAGGCAGCGGAGCCCATCGCCCGCGAACTCGATCGGGCCAACACCGAACGCCGTGACATCGAAGCCGCGATTCTCGAAGAGGCGTTGGAGGAGTTGGCGGAAACGTTCAGGGACGAACAGCGCAGTATCGTGCTTGCCCGCAAGGGGTGGCACCAGGGCGTCATCGGCATAGTGGCTTCCCGCCTGCAACGCCATTTCTACCGGCCCGTTGCTCTCATCGCCGTCGACGAGGACGGAATCGGCCACGGGTCCGTTCGCGGCATTCCTGAGTTCGATGTGTCGACGGGGCTAACCGGGTGCTGTGAGCATCTGGTCAAATTCGGCGGGCACCGCGCCGCGGGCGGGCTGACCATTGCCGAAGAGAAGCTCGGCGCATTTCACCAGGCCTTTGAAAACGAAGCGACACGCCAGTTGCACGACCGCGAGTTGAAGGCGGTGCTTCCCATCGACGCCCTGATTTCTTTCAGCCAGGTGGACGGCCAACTCTTGAAGTACCTGGACCTTCTGGAACCCTACGGCCACGGCAACTCCGAGCCCATATTCTGCACGTACGGGGTGGAGGTGGTTCCCCATTCGTGCCGGTTGCTGCGGGGAGGCCATATTAAGCTCATGTTGCGTGACGGAGCACGGACCTTTCCCGCCATCGGGTTCCAAATGGGAGATTGTTTCGAGACTCTGCGAGATGCAGCGCTGGTAAATGCTGCCTTCACACCCCAGCTCAACACTTACCGGAACGAGACAATCATCCAGCTTATTCTCAAAGATGTCCGGCCCGCCGAGTGAGCCATATCACGAACGACGATGCCCCAACTGACTTCCCAAAGGGAAACATGCTAGGATCTGCAGCATGCCCACATGTATCGAAACAACCGATTTAACAAAATGCTACGGGCACGTGGTCGCGGTGGGCGGCTTGTCCCTGAGAATCGAGGTTGGCGAGATCTTCGGCCTCCTGGGGCCTAACGGGGCCGGGAAGAGTACCACGCTCTATATGCTTACGGGGCTGGTGCGGCCCACCAGCGGCACGGTCACTGTTTTCGGCAAGGATCTGCGGCGGGCTTTTCTGGATATCGCCGGGCGCATGGGCGTGCTCGTCGAGCGCCCATCTTTCTACGACCATTTGACTGCGAGGGCCAACCTGCTTCTTTTGGCCCGGCTGGCGGGACGGGGGGTCACGGTGGACCGCGCATTGGACCGCGCGGGATTGCTCTGGGCCGCAGACCGAAAAGTCCATACGTTCTCGCACGGCATGCGCCAGCGTCTGGGTCTGGCCCAAGCCCTGCTTACGGAACCGGAATTGCTCATTCTGGACGAGCCCACCAACGGGCTGGATACCGAATCGGCGCGCGATACCATTAGGCTCCTGCGGCTACTGGCCGAACGGGCCAAGGTGACCATCATCGTGTCGAGCAACTTGCTTCATGAGGCGGAAGCCCTGTGCGACCGTGTGGCCATCATGAACCGCGGCCGCCTGCTTACCTGTGAACGCACGGATAAACTGCTTTCTTACGACCCCAAACAGGTGGAAGTGATTGTCGAGGCGCCGGAAGCCGCCGCGAAACGCCTCATGGACCAGCCGTGGGTGGACGCCGTGGAAACCGACCACGGGCGGATCAACGTGAAACTGGGCAATGCCACTATCCATCAATTGACGTCTTTTCTGATCAGCTCCGGGTGCGTCATATCAGGCGTGATTCCGCAGCGAAGGTCGCTCGAGGACTTTTTCTTGAAGGCGATCAAACGATGATACACAGGATTTGGAACGCCTATTTTGTTGAATTGTGCAAGGGGATACGATTGCGTTTCACATGGGCGGGGCCTTGTCTTGTTGCGGCGGCCGTGCTGGCCGCCATGCTGCAGAGCCCGATCGAACGGGACGGAGTCAGCGACTACCGGTTCGTGCTCGATGCGACGGCTATTGCTCTTGGAATGCTGGGACTTCTTCTCATCGTGATCTTCTGCTCGGGGTTGATTGCTTCCGAGCTGGGCCGGGGCACCATCCGCCTGGTCCTTGTCCGGCCCTTGCGCCGCGTCGAGTTTTTGATCGCCAAGCTCATGTGGGGCATGACCTTTGCTGCTGTTGTCGTAGTTTTGGCTGCAGTGGGCAGTTGGGCTCTGGCTCTCGTCTTCGGCGAAATGCATGGCGTCGAGTATGGCGGGGAGATCCTGTACACCGGGGCCGGCATGGCGGGAACCTATGTGGCGGCCGCCCTATTCGCCATGTTCCCATTGTTGGCCCTTGTAGCGTATGCCTTGTTCATATCCACTCTCAGTCGCAGTCATGCCGCTGCCATCGGCTGGGCTGTGGGTCTCTGGCTGCTGCTCGACATGGTCAAGAATCCTCTGGGTATCCAGCCCTTTGTCTTCTCAAGCTACCTTGAAACGTGGCAGATCTTTGCCCAAAGAGCCGATGGCTTCCCCGAGTTGGGCTGGTTGCCCGAGGATGCCCCTTGGATCGTTATCGTGCCCGCAATCTGGACCGTGGCGTTCGTGGCGGCTGCCGCTGGCATCCTCCAGAAACGGAGCCTGCACGCATGAGCGGGGTTCTCGTGACGCTGTTCTGCGGCGCGCTGCTCTTCGTCGAGCAAGACATCCCGGGAATCCGCGTGGGGCGGACGGACCCTCTGTCGGGCGAACCGTGGCGCAATTTCCGGCAAGGCGACATGGACAGAGACGGCAAGACCGACTTGGTTCTACCGGATTCCGTCGCGTTTCAGCGGGGCGGTGGGTTCCGCAAAGAAGATCTGCTGTCTTTGCCTCATCTGGACGAGTGCCCCGCCTGCGACCTTTGGGATTCCACGTTGTATCTGCGGCTGCCTTCACGACTGGTCGCCGTGAAATGGGCGCCCGAGGGGTGGCAAACAGTCCTGGATAATGCCGTAGCCTGGCCCCACGAGGAGAATCCGCCGGCCGGAACGTCTGCGCCGCCGGTTGATCGGGCCCCCGCCGTGCATTTCGAGCGGTTTCTTCAGGATTTGGACGGCGACGGCGTGCCCGAGGTCGTTGTAGCCAGTCAACGGGGGCTACATGTCTACGCGAAGTCAGAGGCCGGATACTCGGAAGCCGCCGTGCTCGATGTCCTGCCGCCTCTCCGGCTGGTTCCTTGCCAAACGCCTTCATTCTGGCCGCCGGATGCACGCCCGGACCCGTCGCCGGAATTGCAGTTGTCAAGCCGGTTTTTTCTTGCCGGAAACCAGCTCGTGACGCTTGAGTCCGACCTTTGGCCCGGAGAACAAGCGCGCTACCGTATTCGGCGGTACGTTCTCGAGAGTGCCGAGAACGCTGCGTGTGTCACGCGCCTTGTCGAGGACCGCCGGACGCCGCTCATGGCCGCCAGCATGCGGCCTTGCCGTCTCAACGAAGACGACGTCATAGACTTCGCCGGCGGCCGTTGGCTGTTCACGCCGGGCGGTGTTCTTCACGCGCCGGTGTATGAAACCCTTGCATCGACCGATGGCGGGGAAACCATGCAGTTCGTGCGCAGCATGTCGCTTCGTCCACGCTGCTCGTTTGTAGATTTCAATGGAGACGGGCGCCTCGATATGGTCACGGAATCGTCGGGTTTGTTTGCAGGGGGCGTTCGAGAGAGCGTGGCGAGATTCATGAGCGCAGACGCTCTCGACCATGAGCTCCGCATCCATCTGCAAGACGAAAAGGGGACTTTCCCGGGGACTCCGGATATCCGAGGAACGTTTCGGGTGAACATCGGGAAAGTAATTGCAGGTTCAGGAGAACGGTTCGCCCGTTACCTCGCCTCCGAATTGGCCGACATCACGGGGGATTTCGACGGCGACGGCATCCGCGACGTTCTTATTCACAGCGATGCGCGCCTTTTGCAGGGCTTTCGGGGAACAAGGGAGGGATTCCGTTCGAGGCCGTTGCTGGAGGTTGAGACCCAGCCGGATTGGCGTTACGCGGTGGATGACATCGATGGAGACGGACGGAGCGATATCGTGTTCCGCTGGATGGACCCGGCAAGCGCCGATGGATATGAGCGGTGCCGGGTATTTCTGACGCGGGAGAAAACGCAATGATTGCGGCCGTTGGAACCATGCTGCTTGCGGTCAGCACGGGGGCCTTCGAGGTTGTAAGTATACCGCTCGAACCTCCTGAGGCGCAGATATTCGCTCTGGCCGCGGATGACGACGCCACGGCCGAGATCGCCGTTCTGGCGGAGCGCGACCTCCGCATCTATGGCATCGATACGGGCAATCTCCGATTTGCGGTCACCTTGCCCGAGAATGCACCCGCCTTTGACGTTTTCGATGCAGACGGCGACGGCGCCGCCGAAATCATGGCTATTCAATCGGGCGGGGTCCTTTTGATCGAACTTGACGAGCCCGACGCAGCCCCGCGTGAATTGTTCCGCGTAGACCATCTCATCGACGATTCGCAGGGGGGGTATCCAAGACCACACATCCTGGCAACGCAGCGCAACGGGCGGTGGCTGGTGGCCATTCCCCGTGAATCCTCCCTTGAACTGCGGGCCCTCGACGGCACAGTTGTCGAGACCTTCTCTCTCGGCAGCGGGGGCGAGAGCGCTGCCTTGTTCGAACGGCCGTTTGCGGCCAGGACGGTCTACCCGAACCTTGTGGGTCCGCCCGGGGCCGTCGAGATGCACATCGACCAAGTGGTTGTGCATGATTTTCCCTCTGCCTCTGCGCCCTCTCCTGCAACACGAGACGCGTTGGGCCCCGGCGGCTTCGTCCACCTGCAGTCTGACGGCGAAGATGAGCCCCAGCGGTGGCCGTGGTTTTCGCTCACCACGAAAGACGGCGTTCAACAGCGCGTTCTCTACGCCTTAACCGAGCCTGACTATGAAGACACGCTGATACGCATCCAACAACCGGAGACATCCCATCCCTTGAACGGCGAGGGCCATGCCCAGGTCAGCCCCGAGAGACGGTACCGGGGAAGTCTGATTCCGCCCCAACAGATGTTGCCGGATTTCAATGCCGATGGCTATACCGACCTGCTGTTGTGGTGCGCGCCGCGCCCCGGGACGTCGATCCAGGCGGTTACTGAAGCGTTGACGTCGCGCTCGTGGCCCCTCGAGCTCCGCGTGCAGTGTTTTGAGCCCGAGAAGAACCGCTATGACCCGCGAAGCGTCAGCGTCATCAGAACGCGTGTGCCGATTGGGTGGTTTCTTCATCCCGAGCGGGGAATTCCCCTGTATCTGCCGCTTCTTGGCGATTTCAACGGGGACGGCCGCACCGACGTGGCCTTCGCAACCGGCGCCAGTGAGTATTGCGCATGGACCTGCGGCGATGAAGGATTCCCTGCCCGGCCTTCTTTCCAGCGCTCCTTTCCTGAGAACATCGACCGGCTCGAAATCCGCGCGGACCTGGACGGCACGGGCCGCATCGGCGCCGTGATTCGGGGGGAACGCCATATCTACGTGCTGAAACCAGCGACGGGGCGCTAGGAACCGGTTCGTTCGCGTAACCGTGACAACTGCCGGCTGGCCTCTTCAGCAACGGCGTCCGCCTCCTCGCGATTGCCTGATTGGCGCAGAGTCTGCACGAGGTTCAACGCTGCCTGGCGGTAGAGGTCGGTCGATTGGCCGTCCAGTGGTTCCTGAGTCGCGGCAATTCGGCGCATGACGTCCCGATACGCGGCTGCGGCCGCTTCGGTGTCGCCCGCCGCCCGTTTCATTTCCGCCTGCAGAAGGCCCGCCCGAAGCTTGCCCGCAGTGAGAGGACCTTCGCCGGATACGATACGGGCAGCAACTTCCTGCGCCGCTTCGATATCTCCTGATTGCCGCAACACGTCTGCCTGGACAAATCCGGCCTCGTCCCGGACATCAGGTTCCTCGGCGCACCTTACGGCCTCCGATGCAGCGGCGGCGGCGCCCTCGAGGTCGGGAGGGTCGCACCGAAGATACAGATCGGCCTTGGCCGCATAGAGCCGCGAGATCTCGGCAAGGTTCTCCAGCGTCCACAAAAGCGCCTCGATGCGGTCGATGCCTGTCCTTGGATCCAGCGCGTTGCGCGCTTCCAGAATGACCTTATCAGCCGGGCTTTGTGGCGCGTCCGCAGTGGGGGAAGGTCGCGATATCTGGTCAGACTCTTTTGGATGGGCGTTCTCAGAACTCTCCGGCGGGACAAGCGGCTCCGGGGCGCCGTTCGATTGCACCGGCGCTTCCTGAGCGGTGTCGGAGTACATCGGGCGCGCCGCATCCAACTGCTTCCCCGGTGCGGCGCGAAATGTACTCTGCCCTATTGTCTGCAGACCGCCGCCGGACACAACGAGAACGAGCACGCCGATGAAGATGCCTATAGAAATGAACACAAGGGCGAGTTTCTGTGACTTGTCCATGGCCCTTCAAGATAAACCGGCTTCGGGTTCAAGTAAAGGGGGGAAGGAGGAGCCGCGACAACTTCAAAGGAACCTCGCAAGTATCCAGCGCGTCAGGGAGCGGATTCCTCGGGCACGATAGGCTCGAGTTCGATGGCGGGCCCTTCCGCCTTGATGTCATTCTGCACCTTTTTTACCCCTTGTACGCTCATGGCAATCGCTTCGGCCAGCTCCTTCTGTTCAGGGGTGTCTACTACGCCAGTGAGAATGCACAGCCCGTCGTTTACTTCGATATTCAGGCTGCCGAGCGTGACATGCCTGTTCATCATCAGAGCCGTTTCCACCCGTTTCTCTACCCACTCGTCGCTGAAATCCCGTCCAGCCGCACTCACGGGTTTGAGGGCTTGTTTAGGCGCCACCGTCAGCAGATTCCGCACCTTCTCGACCCCGCGCGTTGTTGCCGCAATATCCGCAATGGCGGTCTTGTCGGCTTCGCTGGGCACAACGCCCGACAGAGTAACGTTTCCGTACTCGGTGTGGACATCGATCTTCAAACTGCTAAACTGCTTGTGATACAGCAACCGCGAGCGGATTGACGCGCTAATGCTCTTGTCGCGCACCTGCTGGCTGAAACTGCGCCGGGCATGCGTGCCGGATGGCGTCGCCACCACCCTGATCTGATTGTTCACATCGACGACACCCTTGACCGACCGGGCCAAATCTTCCGCCAATTGCCGGGCCGTCGGCTCGTCGACGCTGCCGGTAAGGGTAACCACGCCGTTCTTGGTGGTGGTGTTGATGTTGAACGGGTTCAATTGCTCATTGAGAAGAAATGTGGATTCGATACGTCCGGTGATCAGCGCGTCTTTGGCGGCGGTTCGTACGGCCGCGCCCGCCGGCACGGCAAGTGCCGCCATGAGGATTGCGAACGTCCACGCCGCGCGTTGTTTCCTGGCGCTGATCATGCTGTGTCCTCCGGTTCAGGTGAAATGCTTCTGGAGAAACGCCAAGTCCAGTTTCGGGTACACGGGAAACGCCTGGAGGAGCGCGGTAACACGTGCCCGGGCCTCCGATTTGACCGCGTTGCTTATCTCGTGTTTCGCCTTGCTGGGTTTGCCCAGGTTGGGACCCGAATCAACAATGGCCGCCGTCGTATTCGCCAGCACCAGTTTGATGACCGCCGCGATCTCGTTCATCTCGGTTTCGCCCATACCCAGAGTGGTCACCGCCGGCGTGCCGATGCGCAGCCCGCTTGTGTACCAGGGACCATTGGCATCGTAGGGCAGAGAGTTGCGATTCAGGGTGATCCCGCATTCCCGCAACGCGCTTTCGGCCTGGCGTCCGGTAATGCCAAACCCCGTCACGTTAATCAGCATCAGATGATTGTCGGTGCCGCCGGTGCACACGCTGAGGCCTTCGGCTATGCACGCGCGGGCCAAGGCTTGCGCGTTTTCCGCGATCTTTCTGGCATATGCTCTGAATTCGGGCGTGTTCGCCTCGGTAAACGTGACTGCTTTGGCCGCGAGGATGTGCGGCAAGGGGCCGCCAATTACAAGCGGGCAACCCTTGTTGACCGATTCCGCGAACTCCTCGACGCACAGAATCGCGCCGCCCCTGGGCCCGCGCAGCGTCTTGTGGGTCGTCGTAGTCACGACATGGGCGTGCAACACGGGATTGAAATCGCCCTCGAACACGCCGCCCGCCACCAGCCCCGCGAAGTGTGCCATGTCCACCATGAACACGGCGTTCACTCTGTCGGCCATTTCGCGAAACCGCTTGAAGTTGATCTTGCGGGGGTAGGCGCTGTACCCGGCCAGAAGAATGAGCGGCTTGATCTCGAGGACGGTCTTCTCGAGCTCATCGTAGTCAAGGAGGCCCGTTTCCTTGCTGACCCCGTAGCTGTACGAATCGAACATCATGGCGGAGATGTTATGGCGGTACCCGTGGGTGAGATGTCCGCCGGAGTAGTAGTCCATCCCCAGCAAGCGTTGGTTTCCGGTCTTCTGCCGGATGGCATCCCATTCTTCGCGAGAAAGTTTCGACGGGTCGGTCACCCCCATCTCCGCCAGCGTAGGCATCTCGATGCGGGTCTGCAGGATCGCCCAATAGGCGATCAAGTTGGCGTCGGCCCCGCTGTGCGGCTGCACGTAAGCGTGCTCGCACCCGAAAAGCGTCTTGAGCTGCTCGCACGCGTAGGCCTCGACGTCGTCCACGTTATCGCATCCCGCGTAGAAGCGGTGTCCCGGGAATCCCTCGGCGTACTTGTCCGTCAAGAGGTTGCCCATGGCCAACTGGGTCGCAAGAGAGCAGTAATTCTCGCTGGCAATGAGTTTGAGGTTGGCGCGCTGGTCCGCCAATTCCTGCACAATGGACCGCGCCACCTGGGGCGCGACGGCGGCTATTTCGGTCAAACCTGCCAGGTAGCCCAGAAAACCCGCATCCACCTCGCGTGGTTTCCGGAATTGAAGAAAGTCCACGAGCGCATTGTTTATTCTGGAAATGCTCACAACAGGCCTCCCCATGCGTTAGTCGAAGGCACCATGGTAGTCGCACGGAGCGGACTGTTTCAACACTAGGCAAGAAACGAGGCAAGAAACGCCGCCACGAGAAGAAGAAACATGAGCGAGAACGCGTAGCCAAGAATCAATCCTATAATGGCAACCGTCTTGCCGCCGTATCGCCCGGGCTCGCGCTTGATCCGCGCAAGGGCCATGTGCCCGAGTACAACGGCAGGAATAGACGTGAGCGCGCAAAGGGCCGGGCTCGCAATGGCCAGGATGATGCTGCCCAGGGCAAGAGGCTCGATCTGAACCATCGGAACCTCGCCGGGCATCGCCCGCACATTGCGCTCAGTCGTGGGCATATGGTAGGGGCCGGCCTCAGGCTGCAAGCCGCCTTGTCCGGACGGGCCTGTGACGGGGCTGGGTCCCGCTTCGGCCTGTTCCCAAGGAGCGGAAGCGCCTTCCGAAGCATAGACGTTTTCCTCGACGGCCCCTCCTTCGTGCCCATAGGAAGGAAATACTTTGCTCACCTCGAGCCAGTCCGGCATGCCAGCCTGCCAGAGCATATCGGCGGGCCGCAGCTCGCCCGAGGCCAGCATCCGCTGGATATCCTCTTCTCCGACCGGTCCGTGTTGATCGTCGCCGATGAGGTAGTACCAATTTGCCATGGCGCACGTTCCCTCATTTCCAGGAGATTCCCGCGCACATTTTCTACCGGCCTGAGTGATGTGTCAAATAGTCAACAGAGGCCCGGCTCCGTCGAGTGGGAATATGCAAAGACGTGCAGTAGCACGAAGGAAAGCAACGCTCTTTGACCCTGTGTTCGCGACTGGAAATCGAAGAGCGTGGCGACTGGCCGTAACCCGACGGGACACCCCTCAACCCGAGGGATAGGGAAAGAGCTTTCCTCCCCGCAGGACAGCATTGGGCATGGCGGCACCCCGGCGGCCTG
>DAOLNV010000129.1 GCA_035416745.1 Candidatus Hydrogenedentota bacterium
GCAATATGGTCTTTGTGGCCAGAGGGAGGACGAAGAGAAGCCCTGGCTTCTTCAGAGATCAGTATATTTTCATCCCGTAGGAAGGTTGGCTATCATAGTTCTCCTTGGTCAGGGGCAGGGCAGTTGACGCGAAAAGGAGCAGGGGAAAATGCGCAATGTCTTCACGCAGAGAACCAAATACCCGCACGGGACGAAGAAATCATCCAACCAACCGGCTCGAGCCCCTGTTGCCCTGGCGCTGCCATCGATCTTCGCGGGCCTCGCAGCGCTGTTCGTCGTCTGTCCGCCCCCTGCTGACTGCTTGGAGATACCCCTTCTTTGGACCACCAATGTCCACGCTTACACGGAAAGCGGCCCGACCGTGGCGGACGTGGATGGTGACGGCTTGGCCGAGACCATCGTAGCGAGCCAGGAGGAAATCATTGTGCTCAAGGGGACCGGGGAAATTGTATGGCGTTGGCGAACCCGTGGCCGGTATATGACCTATCCATCGATTCTGCAGCGGTCTGGGGAACCGACGCTTATCTTCGCCTGCGATATGGGCGGCATGTTGACCTGCCTTACCGGTTCAGGAGAAGTCGAATGGCAGTTGGACCTGAAAGCCCCATCATGTTGGTCCGCACCCGCTCTTGGCGACCTCGATGGCGACGGTGCTGTAGAAGTGGTTCAGACTGACGAAATGGGTGCGGTCCGATCTTTCGATGCCGAGAGCGGAGATGTGAAATGGGAGGCCAGCATAGCCAACGCGCCCGCCAGCCCTGCTCTGGGCGACGTGAACAACGACGGCAAGCTTGAGGTGGCCCTCACTACGACCATGGGGACGGTCTTCCTGCTCGCATCCCAGGGCGGGATACTCTGGAAACGGGAGATCGGCGGCACTTCGGAAACTTGGGGCACCTGCGCCCCGGTGATGTTTTCCTCGTCATCCGGGGCTGGCCGGATCGTGTCTGCGTCAAGCGAGGGTCGAGTTTTCTGTTTCGACGCGGATGGAACGACAGCGTGGGAACAGCCGGTGCGCGGCGCGGTGGCCCCGACCATCTCGGCGGGCGATTTCGACCTTGATGGCCGTCCAGATATCTTCTTGATTACCCAACTGGGTGTGATCCACCGATTTGACGAGGATGGCGCTGTGCTCTGGAACATCGACATGCAGGGACGGTCGCTGGCGGCGGGCGCCATCATCGATTTGGACCATGACGGCCGTCTCGAGTATGCCTTGAGCACCCAGGACGGCCACCTAATGGTCCTCAACAGCGATGGCAGGACCGTGTTCGACCATCAGTTCGAGAACAGGACCATCAATGTCACGCCAGCCTTCGGGGATGTCACAAAGGACTCGCCCGGGCTGGAAATGCTGATCACCGGCGGTGAATCCGGCCGCGTGTTCTGTTTTGGCGCCAAGGCCCCGGTAGACACCCTGGCCCAGTGGACCGCATATCGCGGCAACGAACACAAGACCGGCGCCTGGTTCGGCCTGGCCGGCGAGACAGCCTTGCGCATGTCGCCTGAGCATTTGGCGCCGGACCAAGTACTTTCGGGAGAAAGCGTTCGCTTCCAGGTGGTCAATCCCGCCCCGGGCGACGAACCTATCAAGGCTTCGGCGACATGCGTTCGTCCGGACGGGGCACGGATCGAGGCCGTCACCAAAGTTCTCGGAAAACACGGCGTATTGGACCTTCCCGTCGAGGTACTCGTGACCGGAACGTACCGCTTCGCTTGGACCCTGACGGATGGCGCCGGACGCCCGTTGTTCTCCGGCAACCGTGACGTGGTGCTCGACCCATTCCAGAACGATCGTGCGATGGGCAAGCGCGCGCTGGCGGCGTTGCGCGACGCGGCCAAGGCAGCCGAAAACACTCTGCCCTTGTCGGCCGAGGCCTTGCGGCGGGAAGCCGACGGGCTTGAGCGTGAAATAGGCGTGGCTGTTACCGCACAGGAGACGGTCCCGGGAGGTGGCGCAGACGCGGGACAAGTGGCGCTACAGAAGACGTCCACCCTGGTTGCCAGGGCGAAACAGGGTTTGGGCTTGAGTACCGCGGTGCAACGCGCTGTTGACCTGGGGCCGGGCACGAGCACGCTCGTTTCTGAAGGGGATTTGTGGGAAAGCCGGGCCAGAGAAGATGAACTGCCCACCCTTGTTTCCAACCCCGTACAACTTCGGCGAAGGATGGTCCAAGGGGAACACGAGCCCATCTCGCTGGACGTCCTCAATATTCTAGATCGCCCCGTACAGGCCCGGGTGGTGATAGACACCCCGGCGGATGGGCCCGTGGTCACGCCGTACCGGTCGATGCAGTTGCTGACATCGGTAGCCGAGCCCATATGGGATCCCCTCCTCGCCCTTGACGAGTCCGCGGTTGTGACCATACCCTCTCTCAAGTCGGGGGAGCTCTGGCTGGATATCGACGGTGCGAACGCCGCCCCCGGTGAATACAAGGTCACTGTAAAGATCCTGGCGTTGAATGGCGCGGACGTGGTTGACGGACCCAAGAACCCGCGAACCATCCTGCCCCCGGTCGCGACGGTTGAGATCTCCCTCAACGTGCTGCCTTTCGAGATGGCGCCCAGCGGCGTGTTCCGGCTGTGCACATGGCCAGCGCTCGACGCAACGAACGTGTCCGACCTTCTGGCGCACGGCAATAACGTGTTTATCGGCCCGAACGCGGAGTCTCAATACGACGCTGCAGGTACGCTGACCGGTTTCGACTACACGAAGCTGGACGCCTTCGCCAACCAATTCAGCGGGCATGATGTCGTTTTGATGCTTAACGGGATTCCCTCCTTTCGCGGCCAGCCGGGCAGCACCGAGTTCACGCGAGACATGAAAGCCTATCTCGATGACCTCGTGCCTCACATGGCTGCGCTCGGATTCGATACCGACCATTTTGCCCTCTACCCTATCGACGAGCCCGGCGGCCAGGGCTGGGGCGCAGTGAACCGCGTCGTCGAGTTTGGAAAGGCTGTCCGCGCCGCCAACCCCAAAGTCATGGTTTACGTCGATGGCGGCGGCGAACTACCCATGTTCCAGGCCATGGCAGACTATATCGACATCTGGTGTCCGGGCATCGGTATGTTGGCGGACGAGTCTCCAGAAATGGAGATCATGCGCACTCACGGCAAGTTATTGTGGTCTTATGACTGCGGGTATTCGTATGCTCGGCCCATCGGCTCTTGTCTCAAAGGCGTCAACATCGTCGCGCAGTACCGCACTTCTGCCCTATTCGCATTCCGACATGGCGGTACCGGGATCGGATACTGGTGCTACAATTCGGGCGACGATCCCTGGGGGCGGGTCCAACTCAACTACCCGTTGGTATACCCCGGCCTTACCAGACCTGTGGTGAGCCGCCGATGGGAAGCCGTGCGTGAAGGCATTGAAGATTACCGTATTCTCGCCGTACTGCGAAAGCGGCTTACGGAGACCGATGGGACGTCCATCACCCCCACGGCCCGTTCTCAAATCACGCACCTCATTGAGGTGTCGTTGCCGGAGATGCTCGATCAGAGTTTTGGCGAGGTCAAGATGGGCCTCGCCCGGACTTCCATCGACGCCACCAACAATGACGCGGCCATGCGGGCGCTTCGGAGTGAAATGTTGGGTTGTGTTGAAGCGCTGACGGCTTGTGCTTCCTGAAAACTCATCCTTCCCGGCCATCTCGTGCATTGGGTGGCGCCGCACGGTGAGGAAGCGTCGATTCTTGCGTTCCGTGTGCGGCAATTGTCAGAAGGGTCAAAGAACTCGAATCACCGGATAGCACGACGATTGCGGAAACTCACACAGAGGCACAAAGGACACGGGAGAAATGGTGCCCGTGCCGAAGCGAAATCTACTCAACGTCTCCGTTTATGATGCGGGAAATGCCGTCCCTCATCAAAGCCTCGCCGCGCAATCCACAATGATGCTTCCTATCTCATTCTGTTTCGGAGGATTCGATCTTCGTGTTCTCCGTGTCTCTGTGTGAGCGCATTCTTGCCGATACGTACGCGCTCACAGACGTTCTCTCTGCACGCGGGGCGGCTTGCGTGCACGTCCTTTAGTATTGCCTAACGAATAGGCATAAAGGGAGAAGAGTATTTTCATGTCCTACTACTTGCCACCTCGGGCGCGTATTTTGACTATACGGGGTGGCAAAAAGCGTCATAACGAGACCAATCCGGCCGAGGAGACCGTGACGTAATCCCTTGTCTGGCAATAAGGACGAGGGAACTGCAACATGGCGGACCCGGTCCTTTCCCTGTAGTTTACGGCACGCACAACTCATCGGGGACGGTGACTTCAGGCCTTGCGGTAAGAAAGTACGTCGCTTCGCCAGTCGGATCGGGAAACTCCGTCAACAACAGGCACAGATCAGGCGGGGCCGCGGGGTCTGAGTTCGGTCCCCAGGCGCGGACGCGGCATGCAATGCCGTTCGGGCGAATGGTGCTGTCGGCAACGGGTTCGGCAAGCGACGCTGGCTCGAGCTTAAGCTGCCTCAGATCCATATTCTCAAGACCTGGATTACGGACGCGGCTCAGGCAGAAAACTACGGGGCCTCGCATGACGGCCACCTTGCCAGCCTGCAGTTTGCGGCCCTGAACCATCCGCCACGTCATGGGCATATTCAGTTCCACGCTGTCGCCGGCGTCCCAGCGACGTTGAATCGTGCAGCACGTGCCGCGGAGAATGGATTCAGCCAGAGGCTTGCCATTGACGGAGACGGTTGCCGACGCGCACCAACGCGGAATGCGTAGTCTTAACGGCAGGTCGGCCGCGCGCGACGGGTCAACCCGGATGACGACTTTGCCCGAGTTGGGAAAGTCCGTTTCCTGCCGCACCTGCACGTACAGATCGTCGGCAAGCGATATGTTCGCGCTCGACGGGGCGTAGAGATTCACCAGCACGCCGCCATCGGCAGAGCGGTAGTAGACCATTTCAGGGAGTTCCGCCACGATCCGCCGCCAATTATTGGGGCAACAATACGTATCCTGGTCAAAATACTTGCGCGGGCCGTCGATCGCAGTGTAGTAGCGCAAGAGACGTCCGTCGGGCGATTGGGCGGCGAAGAGCGCGTTGTAAATCGTGCGCTCCATGATCTCGGCGCTGAGCGTTTCGTCCTGCAACTGCAACAAATGGTGCGTCAAACGGACCAGATAGGCTGTCGCGCAAGCCTCACCTATGTCGCCCTGAGTCTCTTGATCATTGCGAAAACGTTCCGTCAGGCCGCACGTGCCAGTGATTGTCAAGCCGTCGTTTTGGGTCAGATAGTTGATGAGGCGGCGGCTTTGGCCGAGAAGCTTCTCGTCCGGCTGCTCTCGATACAAGTCCAACTGCGCCAGGCACCGATTCATGAATGTGTAGGCATGGCCTTCCCCACTGCTGTATTGGCCCGCGTTCACCAGATCGATCGGCAAATCCCAGCGTCGCAGCCCATCGCGTTCCAGGATGTAATCGCGGTATTGGGGGTTGCCGGCGGCCGCGCTCAGCAAGATGAAAGCTCGTTCGACGTCGATGGTGCATACCAATTTCGGATCCCGGGCCGCAACCGCGGTCTCGTAGTTCTTCACAACGTAGTCGGCCAGTCTTTGGGCGGCCTCAAGCGACGCCCGGTCGTGAAAACGCCGATAGTCGTCGACCAAGCCGTGGATAACGTAGGCAATCTCATGCTCGTCGAAAATGTCGCGAAGGCGAGAACCGGCCGGAAACGTGCCGATGTAGCCGTCGTCCAGTTGAGTGCTGAGGAGATCTTTGATCAAATGATCCTTCAGCTCAATGACCTTAGGCTCCCGTGTGTAATAGGCGAAATTCACCGTGGCGTCGAGCAGTTTGCCAAGCCCGATGTAAGCAAACAACCGACTTTGCTTCTCGTGAAATGGTTTGAGAAAGTCGTTGTCGATATTCAGGGCAAAGAGATTCTTATGGACTGTGAGATCGATGCGCCGGCCCATTTCGCCGCCCAAACTGACCTGCGCGGGATCAATCGAAGCATACGGCCCTGCGTTTTTGGGCAAATCGGCAGCGAACGTCATGGATGTTCCGGCGGCTGCCGCTAGAATGAGAACACGTAAGGTGCGCACAGGGTGTTTTCCTCGATTTCAATGAAATTCATACCTGACGAATGCCAGATCCAAGATTTAGCACGCGGGTGCTCCTGATTGCCAGCTATCAGGACAGCTCTGCTGCGGGAATCTGTGGAACATTGCTGCCTCTTCCCGCACGTCTTTATTGGAATGGCCAAGGCTTGATCTCACACTTCAAAGTTATACCAGAACACGAATCAGGCCACCCATCGCCGGAGAACATTGAGGAGGCAAAGGGTTCCGAGTTCGGCTCTTTGCGTACGATATCAACTCGTTTCGATTGGTGCAACGAAGTGGAGGCCGAGAGGCCGAAGCGAATTGGCATGGGCATGGAGAGGGCTCTATCTTTCCCGGAAACTCGTTCGGCCCGATTTATCCGGTGCGCCGGGTGGAATCTCATGGTGAGGATATACCAGAGCCGAGGCTGGTGGTCCAAGAATCGCGTGGCGTCTTGCTGCACCTTCTTCAGGCCAATACACCTTTGGTAGCGACTCGTGACTTTCTTGGACATACAGACATCAAACCGGCGGTGAGATATACGGGCTATTGACACACAAAACACCCTTCTCTAGAGTTGCGTCATGCGCGTCTCTCATATGCAGGTGAAAAAAGGGGATGCGTCTTCGCGTGTCCTGGTTCTGGAGGGATGCAAAAATGCGTGACTTCCTCGGCCGTCCTTGCTGGATACTTGTCTTGTTCACACTGCTTATCGCCGCCATGGTGCTCGGTTGTCCGTTGGCCGATGACGATGATGGCCAAGGCAGCGGCCATGAGGAGACCATTATGCTCCCGGGTGACGTGCCGCTGGTAATGGTGTGGATCCCGGCGGGGACCTTCATGATGGGTCGCTACTCGGGCGAGCAGGACAGTGACTCGACTGAAGACCCACAGCATCATGTCACGCTGAGCCAGGGGTTCTGGATGGGGAAATACGAGCTGACCAAAGCCCAGTGGACTGCAGTAATGGGCACGGAGCCATGGTCAGGGCACGACAATGTGCTGGATGACCCGGCCAGCCCGGCGGTGTATGTGAGCTGGGATGACGCGCAGGCGTTTATCACCGCGCTGAACAGCTACACCGGCAGGACATTCCGGCTGCCGACGGAGGCGGAATGGGAGTATGCGTGCCGGGCCGGGACGACAACACGGTTTTATTGGGGCGACGACCCAAGTTACCCCATGGGTGACGATTACTGTTGGTGGACCTACAATGCTTGGGATGTTGGCGAAGAATATGCGCATGGAGTTGGTCAGAAACTGCCGAACGCATTTGACTTGTATGACATGAGCGGGAACGTTTGAGAGTGGTGTCAGGACTGGTATGGTGCCTATACAGGCGGGAGCGTGACCGACCCAACAGGCCCTTCATCTGGCTCGTACCGCGTCCTACGGGGCGCTAGCTGGAGCAGCGGCGGCAGCATCTGTCGGTCAGCGGGCCGCGGCGGCGGCGACCCGTCGTTCTCGATCAGCGACATCGGGTTCCGCCTCTCCAGGTAGTTACTGCTTGGCGGTTTTGCGGCATTACCGCTTGGAAGGCATTTCCGGAGGTAAAGCGGAAGGGCTGAAGGGCCAGATAGCGCGATAGCGTAAGAAGGTACGCGCCTGGCCAAGGCCACGTGCGGAACCATCCGTCTGAAATCCCTGGAGATCGGTGCGCACATCAAAGTATCCGTGCGTCGAATCCTCGTTCACCTTGCCGGCACCTGTCCCTACCAGGACATCTTTCACCAGGCCGCACACAACCTCCAACGCTGTCCCCTGCGCTGCTGAACGTGCTTCAGCACCCCCGACGGGCGTGATTCGCACGATCGACGCCACGGGGGAGAGGGGGAACTGTGCCCGGACAACCCCAAACAGCCTCGATGCCGTCAATTCCGGGCCGGAAGACCCCGATCACTCCCTCCCAAGCACCGAAAACGCGCTCGGTCGAGCGGGCGGTGAGATATGCGGGCTGATCCTTGTGAAGCTTGGCGATGGTTCTCCGTGCAGGATTGACATGGAATCGCGCTTGAGGTCGCTTGCTTGAGTCAGGCGGCACGGCGTTCATAGCGACGGTGAAGCACTGGAGAACGCGATCACATAGCACACCTTCGGCCTCTTGACGCTCCGCTGGTAGACGCACAGCTGATGCCGCAACGCCAGATTCTCCGCCTGAAGCGCTGCACGAGCTCTCAACGCTGAGACAAGAACACCGAACCATGGTCTGATGAATTCGATCATATCCACTCCGATGACGCATCCAAGAAAGACTCTCTACGAAGCGAAAAGGGTAACAGATGGGGACGGAACTTGACGAATTCAACACGCGATGCAGCTTCTGTAAGTCCTTGCCTGGCAACAAGGACAAGTATTCGAGAACCACAAGTGGTATACGAATTGAAGTGATGCAGATTTTGGCACTTTGGCGACTACCAGGCACCTGCGCGAACCGCTTGAATCGCCGTTGTTCGGGCAGGCTCTTGGCGTGTGCGGTGGGGCCTATTCCCGCCGTTGATTCCGCTAACCGCCCCTGATATCGTCTGGGGATGGAGAGCGGTGCATTGACTTTTGGGGAAAGCTGTCTCGGTCGACGAGCGATGGTCTGCCTGTGCAAACCGGGACAAAGGAGCATCAAGATGACCCAGTGCACGGCCGGAAGCTTGTGTTGTAGCTGCCATCACAGCATGGGCCGGCGTGGCTTCATCAAGCGTTGTGGGGCAGCGGCCTTAGCGGCGGCCGGCCCCCTGGTATTACCGGCCGGCGCTTCGGCGACTGACAGGACCGACGGCAAGGTTCGCGTGGCCGCGGTCTTCTTGATGAGCATGGAGACGCGGGAGATATGGCCGTATCCCGACTTCGACACCAGGGCCCGCCGGGATGAAATCCTCGCGTGTCTTCGCCAGGGTTGCCCGGGGCTCGAACTGGTTCCCGTTTCCGTCGAAAAGGCGGACGACGTAGCCAAAGCCATCGCGATGAAAGACGAGGTCGATGGCTACCTGGTTTACGTGATGACGTTGGTTTGGCGCCAGACCGGTGCCATTGTCGAGATCGGGAAGCTTGGCAAACCGACTGTTGTAGCCAACGAATTTCTGGGCGGATGCGGTGCGTTTCTTGCCGGTGTGTACCAATTGACGAGCCAGAGCATTCCGGTTGCGGCAGTATCGACCACCCGTATCGAGGACGTGGTAGCGGTAACGCGTGAGTTCGCCGGCTTGCGTAACCCGGGTGTTACGCCTGCCTCGTTCGCCAGTCGTTGCGAACGTGTGTACCGAGGAACCTTCCCCGCGCGGGGGACTTCCGAACCGCTCAAGGATTCTGTCGCTTCGATCGACATCGCTGACTGCCTCAAGCAATTCCGAGGAAAGCGTTTCCTAATCGTCGGCGCCGGCAATCCGGGCGAGGAACATGATTTTCTCGGCGCAAAGGGGCGCTACGTGGATTTCGCGGAATTACAGTCGTTTTATGAGAAGGTCGACAAGGACGAAGCGGCGAACTGGGCCGGCCGTTGGTCCCAAGGCGCCATCCCGCTTGCGCCGGGAGACTATGTCGAGCCAAGCCAGCCCTCGTCCGAGGCGATACAAAGATCCGGCGGCATCTACCTAGCCATACTTGGGCTGCTTGACAAGTACGGCACTGACACCGTAACGATGAACTGCCTAGGCGGATTTGCCGCGGGCAAACTGCCTGCGTACCCGTGCCTGGGATTCATGCAACTGCTCGACGACGGTTCCCAGGGCATTTGCGAGGCGATGCCCGACGATACATTGAGCATGATGATGGCTCGAATTCTCACCGGGCGCCCCGGCTTCGTTTCCGACCCGACGTTGGACACGTCGAAGAACCAAATCGTATATGCACACTGTGTCGGCACGACCAAGGTTTTCGGCCCGGAGGGCGAGGCCAACACATACAGGATTCGTACGCTCCATAACCGCGATCCACGTGGAGCCTGCTCCGAATCCATGATGCCCGGCGGTTACATGACCACCACTTTCCGAACGAACGTTGCTCGCAATGAGATGGTGGTCCATCGCGCCAAGACGCTCGGATCTCTCGATAGTGAAAGAGGATGCCGTACCAAACTGGTGGCTGAGGTTCAGGGCGATATTGGTAAGATGTTCGCGGGTTGGAACCGATTCAGCTGGCACAGGGTGACGGTCTATGGCGATCTACAGGAACCGCTCGTCGAGTTCGCCAAGTCCTTGGGGCTCGAGGTCATCGTAGAAGCTTGAGCCTGCCCTTGCTGCATTGACCGTTTTGACACTCTCCGCTAATGGCGCATCACGCGACGAAATCTCCAGCCGTGGTGCCCCTTGCGCCTAGTTTCCTGTTTGTTATCCTTTGTTCACTGCCGATTATATCTTTCTATGAGAATTCCTGAGAAGGCGATGGTTCCAAGATCAGGCTCATGACGCGAATTGGCCGATCCCTGATATTACCAACACTAAACTTGGTAATTTCGTTCAAGGCACGGTATTATTCCCCCCGACAGTTGTTTTAAACCGTACCCGCAAATGGCGCGGCTCTCGCACGTTCAGCAATTGCACCCTGTCGTTCCCCAAAACGCGTACTCGTTCACCCGTAAGGTCCCGGGTTCGAACCCCGCCACCGCTACCAATTTGAATCAAAGGACTTACGGCAATGTAAGTCCTCTTTTTGTTCCGCACCGGATTCAAATATCAAAGAACGCCGCCAGTATTTGCGAAAGGAACTCGACTGCGTCCACCGGTCGGCGCTCCGTCAAGAGTGCCGCATAATGCCGCCTGCAGATTTCAGGAGAATTTCCCATCAAAGCAGCTATCTTGAGCAGGCTTTCTCCGTGCATGGCCAGCTGGCTCCCGAACGTGTGCCGGTAGTCCAAGCACCTTGGGGTGGTATCTGCCTGCTTTCCCCCGCTGATTAGGACGGTTGCGCGAATCAGCCCTTCTTTTCAGTGCAGCGGGATAGGGGAGCGGTGAACTTGCCCCGAAGAGAGCGCCTTTCGGAAAAGGGTAAAGAGGATGTTCCTTTTTGCAGAAAGGACCCAAAGTATCTTCAAGGGCCTTGCGGCTCAACGCACATAAGTCGTAAAAGTCCAAGGTAAGTTGCGTAGTGCTCATAACCCCAAGGTCGGCCTTCGCACCGCCGGCGCGCCCGCATCCGCCCCCCGCTAGGACTCTGATGCGGTTGCCCTCCGCTCCCCGGCGTAACTTATCTGTGCCAGTACAGAATTCGCCGACTTTGCCCGTCCCGATGAAAAAACAAGGTCGGCCAACAATCGACAGATCGTGCTATACTATTGACCCGCGGGAGGCTGTCCGCCAACGCGCGGCCGCGAAACCGACACACAGGCGGC
>DAOLNV010000130.1 GCA_035416745.1 Candidatus Hydrogenedentota bacterium
TGGGGTTTGTCCGCAGCAGCGCATCTTTGCCCGCCCACTTGTATTCAACAGAGGTTTGTTGCAGGATTCGTAACCGTATGGGCGGGAATCGCGGACCAGACCGGGGTTCGTTGGGCGGCTCTGAAAGCGAGGGATCAAGCATGGCCGGACGCATCCTGGTTCTTTCGGTGTTTCTGCTGGCGGGTTGTGCGCATCATGGCCCGGGTGAAAAAGAACCGGAAGGCACCTGGAGCGTTGAACAGGGGCAGGCATGGGGCGCGAAGCAGCCCTGGCTGGTGGGCTGCAATTTCATTCCGAGCACTGCCATTAACCAACTCGAAATGTGGCAAGAGGATACCTTTGATCCCGCCACCATCGATCGCGAATTAGGATGGGCCGCGGACATGGGCATGAACATCGTGCGCGTCTATCTGCACGATCTCGCATGGCAGCAGGACCCCGAGGGATTCAAGGCACGCATCGATCAGTTCCTTGCCATCGCGGACGGCCATGGCATCCGGCCGATGTTCGTCATCTTCGACGACTGCTGGAACGAGGACCCGAAGCCTGGCAAACAGCCCGAGCCCAGGCCCAGCGTGCACAATTCGGGCTGGCTGCAGAGTCCGGGCAAGAAAGTCGCGGGCGACCCGGAACAATGGGGACGGCTCCAGGCTTACGTGGAAGACGTGGTCGGCACTTTCGCAAAAGATGCTCGGATTCTCTGCTGGGACCTGTACAACGAGCCCGGCAATTCGGGCTACGGCGAGGCATCACTGCCTCTGTTGCAGAAGGTCTTCCTCTGGGCCCGGTCCGCAGAACCGACCCAGCCGCTGACCGCCGGATTGTGGTCCGGCAACGAATCCTTGAACCGTTTTCAATTGGGGGCATCCGACATCCTCACCTTTCACAATTACGGCGATGCGGAGAGCCTTGCCAAAGACATCGAACGGTTCAAAGCGTTCGGCCGCCCGGTTATCTGCACGGAATGGTTGCGCCGCGGCAATAGCGAGGTCGCGACGAGCCTGCCCCTGTTCCAGAAGAATGGGGTGGGCTGCATCAACTGGGGCCTCGTGAGCGGCAAGACCCAGACCATCTACGCCTGGGGCACCCGGGAGGGCGCACCGGCGCCGGAACGGT
The DNA here is from genome assembly GCA_035416745.1 of Candidatus Hydrogenedentota bacterium. Taxonomy (NCBI): domain Bacteria; kingdom Pseudomonadati; phylum Candidatus Hydrogenedentota; species Candidatus Hydrogenedentota bacterium. The sequence continues at coordinate 1,117 of DAOLNV010000130.1, forward strand.
GGTTTCACGATCTCCTTCATCCCGACGGGACGCCTTACGACCGCGCCGAAATCGCGTTGTTTCGTCAGTTGACGTTGGAAACCAATGGACCCCCGAGCAACAAGTAGGGGCCTGCTCCGGCGGGTGGGCACTGTTTGGTTCACCAAAGCAATGGAGTCGTCTCCCATAGCGCGTTTGGTCAGGCCCTGAATGCTCCGGCCAATGGTGCCGGGCGAGCACGCTGGCGATATTCCTCAGGCGAAGGCGATGGGATTATCATCAAGGCATAAGGAGGAAGGGTTGCGATGGCAGGTAGCGGGTTCAGGCGAAGCGATTTCTTGCGAGCAGCGTTCGTTGGCGGTGCGGCGCTGGCAGCGTCGTCTGTCGAGGGGGCGGCTTCCCGAAAACCGAGACCGCCCAACGTCGTTATCGTGCTCAGCGACGATCATGGCTATCGGTCCGTAGGCTACAACAACGCCGCGGTCAAAACGCCACACCTCGACCTGCTGGGGCATGAAGGTGTTGTCTTTGACCATGCCTATGTTGCTACGCCTATCTGCGCGGCGAGCCGTGCAAGTCTGCTGACCGGCCTCTTTCCCCAGCAGCACGGCGCGGTCGCTCTTGACTCGAGCGGATTCCGGGAGAACGTAGTTGACCGGCGCCGCCTTCCGACGGTGGCGCAGCTTCTGGCCAAGGCGGGCTACGACACCGCGTTCTGTGGAAAGTCCCACCTGGGACCGCCTCGTGATTACGGGTTTGCCGAGGGCGAGGAACTGAAGGACGCTACCGATGACCAGACTTTTTCGTTTGCGGCGCGGTTCATCGAGGGGCGGAAACACAACCCGAGGCCCTTCTTCCTTTGGGTGGCCGCCCGCCAGCCGCACATTCCGCTGAACCCGCCCGCGCAATGGATGGACCTTTACCGGGACGCGGAGATCCCCGTCGATCCGAACTTCCTCGAGTCGCCGCCTGCCGAGAGTGTTTTCAACCAGGGCTTGCCTGGCGAGCACTACTACCGCGACTCGGAGGGACGGAACAACTATGGCGGTCTCCCTGCCGGGCCGCCGCGTTCGAAGGAGCAGATCCGGGAGTTCACGCGGGCGTATTACGCCGTTATTTCGAGGCTGGATCATCAAATTGGGGATTTGGTCGAGCAGCTCAAAGCGGCCGGGGTCTACAAGAACACCGCTTTGATGTATCTATCGGACAATGGGTATCACTTGGGCAACCACGGGCTCGGCAACAAGATCACCATGCACGAGGAGTCGGTCCGCGTACCGATGTTGCTTCATTGGCCGCGGTTGAAGAAGACCGGCGTGCGAAATCGGGCCCTTGTGTCGTCCCTGGACGTGTTTCCGACACTGCTCGAGTTGGCGGGGGCGCCGATTCCGGACGGTTTGGCGGGCCTTTCGCTCGTACCGGTTCTCGAAGATCCTGCGCGGCCGCTGCGCGCATACGTCGCCAGCGAGTGCGTGGGCGTCGGGGGAAAGAGGGGCATGGGCCACCGCATGGTGCGCACGGCTCGATGGAAGTACATCCTGACCGACGCAAACGAGGAGGTGCTCTACGACGAGCAAGAGGACCCCTTCGAGATGGCAAACGTAGCCGCCGATGGAGCCAACCGTGCGGCCCTTCTGCAATTGCGCGGCTACATGAAGGAGTGGATGGAGCGCGTCGGCGATACCCACCTTCCGCCGCCCGATGTCTGACAGGCGGACATGCCGCTGAAGCTCTCGACGACGATTCCGGCAAGACTGGCCGGCTCCCTCTTCACGCAGCAACCGTGCGGGCTGGACTGCGCCCGGGCGCCGTCTTCACTGGCGCGGGAAACGGCGCGTTCAGTATGGAAGTTGCGCGGTGTTGCCGCCGGGGGAGTAGATGACCTTCCATTGAGGCCAGCTATACCAGATGCCATGGGCCCACGCAGTGAGGAGCAGCAGAATACATACGCACATAATCGCGAGACGCCTGACGCCGCCGGTACGCACCCGGGGCTCGCGGGACCGCAGGCCGGCGCGAACACGGCGAAGGCCAAAAACGCCGGCTGCCGCGAGCATGGCCAGCACCGGCACCAAGGGGAAATGCAGCCGGGCCTCGCCGAAAACGGCCGCGTGCAGAGCCGTGTAATAACCGAGCAGAAGGAGCAGCAGCCACAGGCCTGGCCCTTTTCGGCGGCCGAATACGGCCCCGACCACGGCAAATAGCGCAAGAAAGGCATACGGGCTCAGCAACACGATGAAAAACAGGGTGAGCATCAGCGGGGACAGCTCGCCGATGTAGTTGTAAGAGTAAGCGAAAATGAACATGCGGTGTTCCAGGCTCCAGAAGTGGGCAATTTTGAGCGGCACGAGAGCGAGCGCGCGATACGGGTGCGCACGAATGAACTCCATGGCGCGCGCCTTGCCCCAGTTGTGCATGATAACATCGCTCTCCGCCTCTTTTCTGAGGACCTTGTCGCGCAACATGTAGGCCATTTCGGTGGCGGCGTCCATGTCGAAACTTCCGTCAGCGTCTTCGCGGTAACCGATATAGAGGTTGTAACCGGTCAACGTATCGAGGTAGACGAACTGGCCCGTGACTTTGTAGTTGCGAACGGACCAGGGAGTGACCATGGCGAGCACGATGGCGGCCATCACCGCGCCCGACACCACCGTTCGCTTCCAGTCGCGGGTAGCAAGGAGAATCCACGCGACCACAAGCGGCATGAAGAATGTAAGAGAGGGACGCACGAGAATCGCCGCCCCGTAGAGGATCGCCGCGGGCGCCGCGCCGCGTAACAGCCCTTTTTCGGGAATCCGCAACGTGAACCACAAAGCCAGGAGCACGAGCGGAATGAAAATGTTCTCGGTGAGGAGGCCCAGGCTGTACAGAATGAGCGGCACGTAGAGCGCGACGAACACCGCGCTCAATCTGGCGGCGCGGCGCCCGAAGATGGGCCGGCACACGGCATACGTTGCCAGGGGATGCGCAGCCGCAATGAACGCTTGCACGAGCCGCGCGTAATAGAAGCTCTTGCCGAGCAGAAGGTAGATGCCCGCGAGAAAGAATGGATAGCCGGGCGGGCGGAATGCCGTGGCGAGCCCGAGATACCAGGCATACCCCTTGCCGTCGACAAGGCTCCTGGCGATCATGTCGTACTCGACTTCGTCGACCCCCAGGGGCGACCGGCCCAGCGCCAGCACGAACGCCAAACGCGGCGCCAGCGCCAATACATAGACGCCGAGCAGAAACGCCCAGTCCGGAATCGCGCCGAACAGTCTTCCCACCGCTTTACGGAACCTGGTCATATTTGTATCCTCCCTCATGCGGGACGAATCTATCCTGCACGGCGCCGCTCTTCCGCACAAGAGCCGCGTGGTTTCCGGTCTTCGGCGCCGGCGGAACCGTTGCTCACGCAAAACACGCTCTTCAGCCTCATGGCGCAGTCATCTCGAGCCGGCCCTTTCTTCTTCCGACACGATCTGGGTCCAGAACGTGAGTCCGGTCAGGTCGCGTCTGGGTTCGAAGAGGCTCGATACGAGATATGCCACGACAAACGTCAGCAGGTGACCGGCCAGGCCCACGTAATACACGTGTACGGGTTTCAGCAGCAATATCGCGGTCTCCCGGGAGCAGCCGAGACCGTGCATGAACTGCTCGGGCGTGATTCCCGCGAACTCGACGACCGCCATGTAGGTCGAGAAAATGAGCGTGGCCGCTATACCCACCGCGACGGAGCGGCCCGTGCCGCGCGTCGTGAGAAAGCCAAGTATGTACACGCCGAGGATGCCGCCGCCCAGAATGGACGCCAGCTTTGTCCCGAGATCCTGAAGGGTCAGGTTGCTCAAGGCATAGAACATCACCGCGCCGCCCATCATCAACAAGCAGGAGATTCCCGACGTCAGCCGCGCTGCGGCCACGTAGTGCCGCTCGCTGGCGGTCTTTACCATGTGGCGCCGGTAGAGGTCCGTCACAAACACCGCCGAGATGCCGCTTATGCTGGCCGACGACGCGGACATGGCCGCCGCGAGGATGCTCGCGATGACTATCCCCGCGAGGCCCGACGGAATCATCTTCACGCAGAAATACGGCAGGATGGACTCCGCCTTGGCGCCGCTTGCGCCGGTCAAGATAGCCATGGCCTGCGGGTCCGGGTGCTGTTTGAAAAACACATAGAGCGACGTGCCCATGAACATGAAGAAAGTCCACGTGGGCACGCTGCACGCGCAGCAAATCCAGATCGCTTTGAAGGCCTCCCGAGGATTCTTGGCCGACACGTATTTCTGCACCACGTTCTGGTTGCCGCTGTATTCGAAGACCCAGCCCGCCAACCCGTAAATCAACATCATCACGATCGACTTATCCCAGAGTGAGAAGATCTTCGCGCGCTCCAGGTTGCCGGTGGACACGTTCAGGTCACCGAGCATGAACTTGTTGTCCCTCCACCCGGTGGCAAACACGGCGCCGATTCCCCCGTCGATGCCCCGTATGAGCGTTACGAAACAAAGAATGGTCCCGAACCACAACAGGAAGGTTTGCAGGAACTGGGCCCAGACGACCGCCCTGACGCCGCCCAGAACCGTGTAGACGGTGACCACGCACCCGCCCATGAGGATGCAAACGTACGGCGGCGCGCCCGTGATCTGCTCGAACACAAGCGATACCAGGTAAAGGATGGTGGCGATGCGCATCACTTGGCCGATGATGAAGCATACGGCCACGTACGTTCGGACGCCGTGGCCGAAGCGTCCCTCGAGGTATTCGTAGGCGGAGGTGCACTTGTTGCGCCGGTAGAACGGCAGGAAGATTTTCGAGCCAATGTAGACTCCGAGGGGCAGCATCAGGCCCGGCAGCCAGCGGAGGTAGGCGGCCTTGTACGCGTCGCCGGGGAAAGAGACGACGGTGATGGAACTGATGGACGTGGCGAACATCGCAAGCCCCAGCAGCCACGCCGGGAACTCGCGGTTGCCCACGAAAAAGCTCTCGGTCGACTTGTTGCGTTTGGCAAACAAGGGGCCGATGGACGCCACTGCCAGGAAATACACCGCCAGGATGACCCAGTCCAGAAGCCCGAACCGTGCCGGCGTCATGGACACCCCCTCCTCGGTTGTTGCCCCGGCGGGGCGCCGGTTATCCGCCCGCTCCCCATATACAGCCCTGCCAGAGCATGCTTTGCGCCGCCGGATTATAGCAGGATGCACCGTTGGAATCCCTGCGCGCAACAACGGACGGGACGGGCGAGCAGGAAGTCTTTGGACTGGTGCACGATGGGGCGCATCAAAGAGACGGCCCAGCGACGCCCTGCGCGCCCGGGGCAAATAGCGCCGGACGGAAATGGGGTTCGCTACCTGCCTCGGGTGAGTTGCCTCAGGCGTTCTGGTATATAATCCTGAATCCGATACCGGCAATTTGCCTTCACGGACGGGCAAGAGGAGTCCCTCATGCAACGAGCCTCGCTGTCGCCTTTGTCGAATCGGTCTGGCAACGGATTCGTGAGCAGCGCCCCGTCGTGCGCCGCAGTCGCCGTGTTCATTGCCGCCGCCGCTGTGGTTATGCCTGTTTTCGCCGCGTCTGCTGGGGAAGACGCGTCTTCCGGACGGGCTCGCATCGCTCCTTCGGTGGTCCACTTGGCCCCGGGCGCGGAACAACGGTTCAAGGCCGTCATGCTGCAAACACGCCTGAAAGGCGCTACGGCGGCCCAGAACGTTGCGTGGTCCGTAAACGGCATCCCCGGCGGGGATGATACCGCAGGCCGGATCACGGCGGATGGGTTGTACACGGCGCCCGCGCAAACACCCAAGCCGCGGGAGGTCCACATTTGCGCGGAAATGGCCGATGCGGCAAACCCTCACTTGTTTGCGACGGTGCTGTTCGAGGGCGAGGGGACCCACTATGAAAGCGTTGCGCAGTGGAGCGAATCCATCGCGCAGCCGGTGCATCTCAAAGATCCGCATTGTCTGGCCCTGGACCACGCGGGCAACCTCCTCATCGCGGACTTCGAAGGGTCGCGCGTGCACCGGTTCACGCCGGACGGGATGTACCTTGGCGATTTGGGCCTGGGCACGGGGGAAGCGCCCGGTTACGTGATCAAGCCGCGCGTGGTTCAGGTGGACCACGAGGGCAACATCTTCGTGAGCGACCAGAAAAAGGACCAGCCCCGCATCCAGGTGTTCAGCCATGACGGCCAATTCCTGCGCACGTTCGGAGACAAAGGGATTAATCCCGGCCAGATCCTGCGGGCCCACGGCCTGGCGTTCGATTCGAAACACCGGTTGTACGTCGTAGATGTCGACGCGATGCGGATCAACGTTTACGATTCCTCCGGCAAATTCCTGCAATCCTGGGGCCAGGACGGCTCGGGCCTGGGCGAATTCAACGCTCCGCACGGGATCGCCATCGACGCCAACGACGACGTGTTCGTCGTGGGATATTACGGCCCCTGCCAGAAGTTCACGTCCGGCGGGAAGCTGTTACGCGTGTTTGCCGAGCCCGATCCGCCGGACAGCGCCGTTTATTTCCACAGTATTTGCCTGGATCGATGGGGCAACGTGTACCTCACCGTGCGCGGCGCGGGCGGATACGGCGGCGCTATTGAAGACACGCAAGGCAATCATGTGAGCATCATGAAATACAATAACAACGGGGACTACGTCGCCAGCCTGACGCTGAACGTGTCGGCGCATGCCGAAAACTGGGCCACGGTCGCCAAGGACGGGACCGTGTATACCATCTTCGTAGGGAACGAGCGAATGGGAGTGGAAACATCGGCGCCAAGGTAAGCGCGGGAGCGTAACCAGCCGCGTATTGCGCCTGGAAGGAAAAATTCATGCAGCTCAACTCGAGTCGGCGGTTTCTCGCGGTCTTCACCGTGTGCGCGCTGGCATTTGCGTTGGTAAGCGCGTCAAGCCGCGCCGCGGACGCGGAAGCACCTGGGGGACGGGCGAATATCCGGCCGTCGCTGGTCCAGCTTGCTCCGGGCGGGACGCAGGCGTTCCGGGCGGTGTTTGAACCAGGATGGTTGCACGAGGCCCGGGTCGCTGACACCGTTTCCTGGGCGGTGAACGATATTCCCGGCGGGAACGAGAGCCTGGGAACCATCGACAAAAATGGGCTCTATCGGGCGCCCGGGCAGGCGCCGCGTCCCTGTGAGGTCCACGTCTGCGCCACCGTGGACGGCGCGCTGAATCCCCATCTCTGGGCAACTGTCGTGGTAGGGACGGCGGCCCCGGCGTACGAGCTTGTGGCCAAATGGGAGGAGGCGGCGGACGGTTCCGGGCGCCTCAAGGACCCGCTCGACATCGCCCTGGACCGCGACGGGAACCTGCTCATAAGCGACGGGGGACTTTCCCAGGTGCTCCGGTTCACCGCCAAAGGTGAATTCCTGGGAAGCATCGGCGAAGGCGGGGGAAACACCCCCGGCCATTTCGGCGAGCTGCGCAACGTCGATGTGGATGGCGAGGGGAGAATCGTTGCGTGCGACATGAGAACCGGCCCGCCGCGCATCCAGGTCTTCGACAACGGCGGCAAACTCCTGCACGCATTCGCTCTGAAAGGCGTCGGTCCCGGACAGATTATGCAGCCGGCGGGCCTCGCGTTTGACCCCGCCGGGCGTATCTTCGCGGCCGACGCCGACAACATGCTGGTGAACGTTTACGAGCAGGATGGCACGTTCGTCGAGGCATGGCGGCGCAATGGCGTGCGGCCCGGCGACCTCAACGAGCCCTACGGCGCGGCCGCCGACAGGAACGGCGACGTCTTCGTGCCCAACTACTACGGTCCGTGCCAGAAATTCACGGGCAAGGGCGAGTTCCTCCTCGCATTCGCTCAACCGGACCCGCCGGACGGTCCCGTGGCGATCACCAGCGCGGCCGGAGACCAATGGGGGAACGTGTTCCTTGCCGTGCGCGACACCGCCGGACTGGTGCAGAACTCCGCCAACCCCGAACCCAAGCCAGCGCGCATCATGAAGTTCAACAATAACGGCGACCTCGTAACGAGCCTTGCCCTATGGGACGACGAACGCGGGGAGAATAAGACCGCCGTGGACGGCCACGACCGGCTCTATGTATTGTTCAAGCGTGTAAATACGGTTGGCGTCGCAATATTCGAGGCGCGCTGACCGGTTGGTCATGTTGCAGGGCCGGCAATTGTCGCGTGCCTGCACGATAACAGGCCGGCGAGCCAAAGGATCGCGAACATGTCTCGTCAACCCCGCCTCCTCGGAAAAGACCGCGCCGTGTGGATTTGTTTGTTTCTGGCAGGACTGATGGGTTCGGGCGCCGCCAGCGCCGCGGAAAACCCCGTGGTGCAAAAGAGCAGCGTCCGGCTGCAGGACCTCAAAGGCCATATCGAAGCAGACCTGTTCCAACCCGATTTTCTCGTTGGGGACAGCAACTATAACGCGCTTACGGCAGCCTCCGACGGCAGGATCCATTTCGTCGTCAACACTCACAACAACGACTTCGGCTGCCGGTACTACATCTTCGAGCCTGAAACGGAAACCATCACGCTTGTTGGAAAGCTCGATGAAGTCCTTCAGGAACCCGCCGCGACGCATGTCCCCCAGGGGAAAGTGCACACGCCGCTTTTTGAACATAAGGGCAAGATCTGGTTTGCGACCCACACATCCTACTATCACGGGGAGCTTCCCGAGTTCGATTCCAAAGGCAAGGCGCCTTACAGCGGCGGCCACTTCATGAGCTACGATCTGCAGACCGGTCAATTCGCCGACCTCGCGCTGGGTGTGCCGGGCGAGGGCATCATCACACTGGCCATGGATACCCAGCGCGAAGTGCTCTATGGGCTGACATGGCCGTCAGGGCTGCTCGTCACCTACGACATCGGGAAAAAGGACGTGCGCTGTTGGGGCGGGGTGCAGGGACGCGGCGAATGGGGCGAACATCCCTGGGAATGGGACCGTATCTGCCGCATGCTCGCCGTGGCCCCTTCCGGCGAAGTCTACGGCTCGACGATGTATGGCAGGATATGGAAATTCGATCCCGCCATGTATAACCCGGTGACGTACCTCGACGGTCTGGACCTTTGCCGCGTGCCCTTGTCTCAATCCGCGGCCGAAACCAAAAAAGGTGACTTTCAGAACGACTGGCGCGCGATCGCATGGAATCCGGCGACCAAAAGCTTCTGGGGAATCATCTGGGAAACCACCACCTTGTTCGAGTTCGACCCCTCCGCAAACTACCTCCGTTCCATCGACGAATTGCGGCCCGAAGCCTATCGGGGCATGCCTCGCAATCCCGAGATCAGCCAGTTGGGCTTCATGTTGGGCCCGAACAACACGCTCTTCTACCTCGCGCATGGGCCGGAAGTGGCCATCGAGAACCGCCCGCCCGCGCAATCCGGGTTGTACCTGCTGACCTACGACATCGACCGCGGGAAGCTGACCAACCACGGTCCGATCCTTTCCCGCGATGGCCGCCGTGTCTTCTTTGCGGAAAGCATCGCGATCGGCGGCAAGGGTGACCATATCTACACCGTGGCCTGGGTCGAAGTAACCGATCCTGCCCGCCGGGGCGAGATTGCCGCGGCCCGCGCGTTCGGCCCGGCCGAAACCGCCCAGATGGTGTACGAGATCCTCCTCGTCAGACTGCCTCCCTGGCGAGACGTTGTTGCCGCGGATTGACCCCGCACGCAGGCTGTGGTTTTGAGAGGCTTCCCGCCCTGCCCGGTCCTTGGCGCGGCGGA
>DAOLNV010000131.1 GCA_035416745.1 Candidatus Hydrogenedentota bacterium
TACCGCGGATACGGTACTGGCAAGCGAGTGCCCTCTTTCTCCTTTCACTGTTCCGAATCTAAGATTACTGACATCGCATGTACTACGCGATGAACCACAACGGGGAATGATCGGGACGCAAGAAAGCCGAAGCTTATTGTTTTGGCGGGCATTCTAGCAGCTTGAGTGAGAATCAGAGTTGAGAATCAGTGACAGCAGCTCTTTGCTGTGGCGCTTCTTCCCACATCCGCCCAGATGGGCTACACTTTACTTGGGTCGAACAAGGGCCTGTGTGCGAGGTCGCTATTCGCCTGTGTTTGGGGCAAGCGTGACGCTGACATCCACGTCGCCCAGTTCCGGTTTGCCCTGGCGCGTCTCGAAAGTCTCGATGCTCAGCATGCGGACGATATCGTCCCTGGCGATATCTACGAGTTTCAGGCTCTCGGGGGCAGCGCAGACAACGACCTTCTGTACGGGAGCTTTCATGCTGAGATTGGCGTCGGCCTTGGCTTTGCGCACCGCCTCGATGATCGCCACGGCAATGTCGAAGGTCCGGGCATCCGATGGTGCCGCTATGGCGTCGAGTTCGTTGTTGCCGGGCCAGGGGCTCCTATGTACGGACGGGCGCATGCCCTTGTCGTTGCTGTAGCACCAGTGCCAGACGTCTTCGCACAGGAAGGGCAGGTACGGCGCGAACATCCGCACGATCGCGCGGTGCAGCAGACGCAACGTCGCTGCCGCCGAGAGACGGCCATCCGTGAGTTCTTCGTCGTAGGTGCGGGGTTTGGCCAACTCGAGGTAGTTGTCGCAGAAGACCTTCCAGAAGAAGTCCTCGATGAGCATCAGGGCTTGCGCGTAGTCGAACTCGTGCAGCGACTGTGTGGCGCGGGCGACGGTATCCCGTAATTTGGCCACGACGGCGCGGTCGGTTTCGACGACGATCTTCTCGGGCCCCAACTGTGCGGCGTCGATGTTCTCGAACCGGCCGACGGCGAATTTGCTGGCGTTAAAAAGCTTGGTGCACAGCCGTTTGCCGACCTTGAACACCTGTTCGTCGTATGCGGTATCCACGCCGAGCCGGGCCCGGGCCGCCCAATAGCGCACGCTGTCGGCCCCGAACTCGTCGAGGAGGGGTTCGGGTGTGACGACGTTGCCCTGGCTCTTGGACATCTTCTTACGGTCGGGGTCGAGGATCCATCCGCTGATGACGACGTTGCGCCAGGGGACCTGGTTCTCGTGAAGGTAAGCTTTGACGATGGTGTAGAAGGCCCATGTGCGGATGATCTCGTGGCTCTGGGGCCGGATGTCCATGGGGAAGAGTTTTTTGTGGCGCTCGGGGTCGGTCGCCCATTTCGAAGCGATCTGCGGCGTGAGCGAACTGGTTGCCCAGGTGTCGAAGACGTCCGGGTCGCCCGTGAACCCGCCGGGCACGCCGCGCTGGTTTTCGGTGTAACCCTCGGGGACTTGGTCGAGCGGGTCGATGGGTAGACGCTTCGCGGAAGGGACGAGCGGCTTGGCGTATTGCACGTTGCCGTTCTTATCGAGCGGATACCAGACCGGGATCGGCACTCCGAAATAACGCTGACGGCTCATGCACCAGTCCTGGTTGAGCCCTTCGACCCAGGACTCGTACCGTTTGCCCATGAACGACGGGTGCCAGTGAATCTTGCGGCCCTGTTCGATGAGGGCGTCTTTCTTGTCGAGGATGCGCGTGTACCACTGCCGGGCGGGGATCAGTTCGAGAGGCCGGTCGCCTTTCTCGAAGAACCGGACGGGATGGGTGATGTCCTGTTTGGGGCGGTCGATGATGCCATCCATCTCCTCGGCGAGGTCCATCAAGACCTTCTGGGCTCGTTTGGTGTACATGCCGGCGATGCGCGCGTAAATGGCGTTGGCTTTTTCGGGCTGGAGGCTTTCCCAGCCGGGTTCGCCGAACGTCACCGGCAACAGATGCCCGTCTTTTCCGATCACCTGGCGCAGGGGGAGGTTAAACTGCCGCCACCACTCGACGTCGGTCTGGTCGCCGAAGGTGCATACCATGACCACCCCCGTTCCCTTCTCAGGGTCGGCTTTCGGATCGGCCATGATGGGCACCGGCACATGGAAAAACGGCGTGACCGCGTGCTTGCCGACGTACGAGGTGTAGCGTTCGTCCTCGGGATGGACCAGGACGGCGACGCACGCAGCCAGCAGCTCGGGGCGCGTAGTGGCAATCACGAGATATCCGTCGGGCTCGCGGAGGGGGAAGCGCAGGTAGTAGTAGGCGCTGGCCACTTCCTTGTCGACCACCTCGGCCTGGGCGATGGCGGTTCGGAAATCGACATCCCACATCACGGGCGTTTCGTCCTGGTAGCAATCGCCTTTTTCGAGGAGTTCCAGGAAACTCTTCTGCGAGGTAAGTCGGCAATGCGCGTCGATGGTGGCGTATTCCTGGTCCCAGTCGTAGGACAGGCCGAGACGCGTCCACAGATGGCGAAAAGCCTCTTCGTCCTCGCGGGTAACCTCATTGCAGAGTTCGATGAAGTTGCGGCGGCTGATGGGAAGCGGTTCGCCCTTCGTGCCGCGGCCGCGCTCGAGCTTGGGCTCGTAGTGCAGATGAGGCTCGCACCGGACATTGTACAGATTCTGCACGCGGCGCTCGGTTGGCAGGCCGTTGTCGTCCCACCCGATGGGGAAAAAGATGTTTTTCCCGAGCATGCGCTGAAACCGAACGATGAAATCCTGGTGGCTATAACTGAAAAGATGCCCGACGTGGAGGGAACCGCTCACGGTCGGGGGAGGCGTGTCTACTACGAAGGTCTCGTCACGGCCCGGTTCGGGATTCCACGCATAGAGGCCGCTCTCGTTCCACGTTGCGCACCACTTGTCCTCGATCGCGCTCGCATCATACTTCCTGGGAATGCCTTCGGATGGGGTCGACATGCTCCACTCCTGTGTGAAATGTTGTTTGTAAACGGCATGGAAATGCGTTTGCAATGGAAAAAGGTGACGAAAGTATAACAAAACGCACGGGACGGAAGAAAACATACGGAACAGCTTGCCCCGGCCCCTCCCCTTGGAAATCGATCTCTACCCGCATACACTGTCAATGGAGCGTCACGAGGCCGAAGGCGCGGCCAGCCGACCGGATGCTGTGGAGCCTTCTGGCCAAGGCTCGGTCTGGATGGAAGGATGCTGCACGATCAGAACACTCAATCGACGTCGTAAATCATTCTGGTGAGTTGGTTTGAGTTTAACGCGCATGTCGTGGGCCGCGGTTGACTGGGCTTGAGTGTGCGGGCATCACACGCATCTTCATATGGGAAGAATTGCCCGCCTTGGTGTTGGATCTCATTCTCAGGCCCTGGCATCTGCTTGTTTTGTTTCTGGCTTCTCAGCTCAATCGGGAGCAGCAACGCATCATCGAGTATTTGCAGGTGTGGGACCGAGGCCTCGGCAACAATCTCATCGAGCTGGGCAACGAGGCCGGCCGCGTCGAAGGAAGCATTGCTTGCCGTAACCGCCTCGGCGGCGTGCTCCGCTGCTACCGCCGCCGAGCTGCACGATGTTCCGGCGTCGACATGGCCGACCCTTTGCGAGACAACTCTGTCTGAGATTTTCAGAATACGTCCTAATCCCGTCAGATTCTTACAGGCGACTGATTCGTTCGTAACAGCCGGGATCGTGGATTAGTCTTTCGCCCTTACGGCGGCCATTCGGAAACCACCGCATCCAGCATGGCACGATACCTTTGAAAGCAGTCAAATGACATGTAGGAACGCACTGTGTCGTTCAAGAACGGCACATACCCGCCCTGCTCGAGGAGCGGCCGCACCGAAACATCGAGCTCCCTTTGCAGAGCCGCCGGGCCTTCCATCACCGCCCGCCAATCGATACCGCCAAAGAAGCAGATATGCATTCCGAACTTTCTCCGAAGAGCCAGATAATTCATTCCGCATTCGGCGCCGCGACTCAGGAGGAAACCATTGATGCCGGTTTCGAGCCAAACCGGAATCAGCGGTTCCACGTGCCCCGAGGACCAGATGAAATGGTGCCGCGCCCCATGACGTTCCAGGCAGGCAACTATCCGGCGCAGGACCGGTTGCACGAAATGCCGATACATTTCCGGCGAGATCACAATTCCATGATTGGATGCGATGGGTTCGTAATAAATCGCAAAGTCAATGGTCACGCCCCGTAGCACATTTTCCAGGATTTCGGCCAGGTAGTGCACATAGAAGTCCATTTGCTGTTCCACCAGGGCGGGTCTCTCGCAAGCGACCTCAAGGGCCTCGCTGAGGGTGGCGCCGTCGTGAATCCCAATCACCTGGAAGAATCCCTCGTCCCACGGCGCCGCCGCCAACGGGTAGGTGCGCTCCTCCCACTCCTTCGTGTTCCAATCTCCTGGGAAGGGCTTGTTTCGAAGCGCCAGGAACGACTGTTGAAACGCTTCCATGTCGTCTTCGATCTTGACTATGGGACGGCGCTCTCGTTCCAGGCGGAATTCCAGGGGCAGCCACTCGAACGAATCGAGGTGGAAAAACCGGGCGGGAGTCAGATCGTCAAACCGTCCTTCTTCGCGCCAACGCTGCACGGTATCGTCAGCAAACTCGCTTTCAAATCGCGGGGGCGCCACCGGGCCAAACGACAGCGTTCTGGCCAGCCTCTCACGCAAACTCATAGGCTGCTCGTGTTGCATCAGGGGCTCTCCTGGAACGGGTCCGCCAGCCGCACCAACATGCTTCTTCCCTCTACTCGTTCTGTTATCGCGATCAAGCCAAATCTCCACCGTGTCCGCTGGAGCCGCTCATTTCTTTGCGGCACATGCCCGGAATTCCTATGATACATAAAACGCGGGAGCTTACAACCATGGGTGGAATGAGATGGTTTCTTGCAGTCTGTGCGGTGGCGTTGCCGGGGTGGGCTGAGGCCCCCTTCGATTACTTCGACAATTCATGGAGCGTGATCGGACTCAAAGACTACGCGCGAGGCACGCGGATCACACCGGACAACAAGCTCATGATCGGCGCCTCTGTTGGCACCAGTGAGGACGAGGCAGACAAAGCCTCCGTACAAATACGATTTGGAGGGGATCTGACTCCTTTGAGCCGCGAGCAGACGAAGCGGCTGATGGACGGCTGGCTGCCCGTGGTGCTCCTGGACGCGCAGGACGGTCCTGTCCGCTACGAGTTCATGTTCTGGGCCACGCCACTGCCTTCGGTGAGTGATTGGCAAAAGGCATTTGGATGGCCGAGTGAAGGCGAGAACTTCCTCAATTGGATCGCCGTCCGCGTTGTGAATACAGGGGATGCTGTGTGTGAGGGGAAGCTGCGGATCGAGCAGACGGGCTCCTACGAGGCGTCGCGGCATCCAGTGCCCAGCCTGGCCCCTCCCAAGGAGTTCTCATGGCTGGTGGAACCGCAGAAGCCCATTGACTGCGCCGTGGCAATTCCGTGGGAACCGGTTGAAGGCGCGGATTACTCGCACGAAGCCTCGGACGTCTGGTTGGACCGCACCCTCCACTATTGGCAGAACATCATGGCGAACGCGGCCTCCATTCGGGTTCCCTGTGAAAAAGCCTCGCAGGCTTACCTGGCTGCTCACGTTTGCCAACTCATTGCAAGCGACCACGGTGAACTGCACGGCGGCGAGGGGTTCTACGACCAGTTCTACATCCGCGACGGCGCCTACCAGGTGATGGAACTCGAGGAGGCGGGGTTGTGGGACGTGGCACGAAACGCCATTGAGCCCTTCAGTGAAAACCAGACCGACGAGGGACGGTTCGAGACTCAGAAAGGTCAACTCGACGCGAATGGCCAGGCACTGTGGGCTCTCTGGCAGTATTACCGGATCACGGCGGATCGGTCTTGGCTCGACCAGGTATACCCCAAAATGCGGAAGGCCGCGGAATGGACAATGCAGGCCAGGCGGAGCGCCCCGGCGGACTCGCCTTTTGCGGGCCTGCTCCCCGCCGCGCCAGCCGATGGAGAGTCCCTTTGGGATGGGAAGCATCATATCCTCGGGTACGATTTCTGGAACCTTCGCGGGCTTCTCTGTACGGCGGAAGCGGCCCGGACACTGGGCAAGACAGACGAAGCGGACCGGTTGATGAAGGAAGCCGCTGAATATCGCGATGCCATCGACAAGGCCTGGCAACGCACGGAGCTCCCGCATTTTCCGCCAAGCTGGGAAAAGGAAGGAACGCACTGGGGAAACACGGAGACCCTTTGGCCGACGCCCGTGTTTTCCGCGAACGACCCCCGGGTCGTGGCATCCATGAACGAGGTGCGCGAAAAGTACCTCGGCGGTTTCGTGGAAGGCACGATCCGTTGGACGGATGGAAAAATCGAAAACGCCATCCATCCCTACATGTCCGCGTATACCACAATGGCTTCTCTGGCGCGGGGCGAGCACGAGAAGACCGTTGAGGAATTCTATTGGTACTTGCTGCACTCAACAGCCGCTCACGGATTTCCGGAGGGGATATTCTACGAGCGCCGCTTTGCTTGGAGTAACACGATCCCGCATGTGACGGGCGCCTCCAACTATGCGCTGATGTTCCGGCACATGTTTATCCACGAGCAGGAGGAGGAACTCCATCTGCTTACCGCCGTCCCTGACTGGTGGCTCGACGACGGCAACGAGATCAGAGTCGAACGAGCCCCCACCCACTTCGGACCAATGGGTTTCCGGGTACGAGGGACCGCACAGGGAATCCGGCTGGTGTTGGACCCTCCGCAGCGACAAGCGCCGCAACGGATCGTTCTGCATCTCCCCGCGTCGCGCCTCCCTGAACATCCCGTGGAAGGTGTGGAGGTTCTCGTTCGGGACAGTCAGGCAAGCCGGCTCGATTTTCCGGGCGTCATTGCGAAATTCCGGGCAAATCAGCAATAGTTATTCCACGTTGGATGGGCCGCGGAACACGGAAGAACTGGAGGGAGCCGGTATTTCCGTGAGCCACCACACGCAAGTAGGTGCCGCGTGACCGCAGCCCGGTCTGCGGTTATCGGTTTCGACGGCGCGTCAAGAAACATGGAGACCGGAGAAACACTCACGATGCCGCAAAGTCCTAGGCAGAATCCCTATTCGGAGCGACCGAACGGCAGCATCCGGCGCGAGGTCCGCCAGTGGCGAAGTCACTCGAATAATTGCTCAGAGAGCTCGTGGGCTCCCTTCCGGGCATCGTGGCTTTCTGTAGGCTCACAGCGCTCAATGGCCGGTAAGGTCTGAGAACTTTCTGCCAGTTCTTCTTTCCTTGCCAAGGCCATCCGCGGCGAGCATGGCATTGAGAACGTTTTCGGGACTAATCACGCCTGCTTCGTGATGGACGGGCTGCCCGGGAGCGCAGGCCTTCTCAGCCGCCTCCATCAGCTTTCCCGGGCCAACGTTTCCTAGACCAATGTCGGCAAGCGTGGTCGGCAAACCGACGTTCTCACAGAACGAGAAGACCGTGGACGATTCGTCTTCGGATGCGCCTGTGAGTTGGAGCCCGGCTAGAACGCCAAAGGCGACTTTTTCGCCGTGGTAGAACGAATGGGTTTCCGCCAATGCAGTGAGGCCATTGTGAATGGAATGGGCGGTGGCCAGCCCGGCGCTTTCGAACCCGAGTCCGCTCAATAAAATGTTCGCCTCGACAATGCGCTCCAAGGCCGGTGTGACAAGGTGCCTTTCGCTGGCGGTCTTAGCACCCACACCGTACGCCAACAGCGTCTCATAACAGAGTTTGGCGATGTGAAGTCCGACCATTGTGCTATATCCGCCACACTCGTTCGGAGACTGGGTCCGGTCACAGGACCTGGCTTCGAACCATGTGGATAGCGCGTCGCCCATTCCGGCCACCAGAAAACGCGCCGGCGCCGCCGCGATGATGCCCACATCCACAAGCACCACCGCCGGGTTGGCTTTTTGATAGCATACGGAATCGAAGATCCCGTCGTTTGAGTACAACACCGCACACCCGCTGCACGGTGCATCAGTCGAAGCGATAGTGGGGATAATAATCACGGGTATGTTCGCACGGTCCGCGACGATTTTCGCCGTGTCAATGGTCTTGCCTCCACCCATACCGACCAGAACGTCTACCTGCTTCTCCGTAAGGATAGCGGCCAATCGGGTCAACTCATTCTCGCAACACTCGCCGCGAAATAGTTCGATGGGGATAGCCTGCGCACTCAGATCGAGGCCGCACGTGGGGAGCACTCTGTCGTTAACCGAGGGCGAGGCCAATATTAGCGCCTGTTTGCCCAGCAAATCTATCAGTGCGGGCAATTCGCCAATAGCATCGACGCCTTGGATGTACTTTCCGGGAAAGACTGCTTTCTTGAACACATGAACCTCCTCTGTTTCAGGTTGTGTCGCGAAAGTTCAGCAAAAGGAGGGCATGAGTACCTCGAGAATCCACCCGGCTCTTCAACCCGGAAAGGAGAGCACCCATGCACCAAGAGAAGCGTATCACGAACGTGGCGGATTTGAAAGTGGTCTTGGAACAGGATGCCGATATGCTGGGCCCGCTGGTTGCGGGGTTGATGCAGAAGATATTCAAGCCGGAGATGATCGAGTACCTTATGGCGGCCAAGGGAGAGCGGACGGGTGCCCGTCAAGGGTATCGTAACGCACGCTATTCCTGGACGCTTTTGACTCGCGTCCGGAAGCTGGAGTTGTGAATTTCCAAGGGTCGTCGGAGGCGGTCCAACACCGGGGTGTTCGAGCGGTTGGCCCGGCTGTGGTCAGAAACTGCAAATCGGGTGTTATGCTTTCTGTCATACTTGGGCCTTCCGACACACAAAAAGGCCAACGGCTCATCGTCGTAAGCCATTGGCCTGATTATGGTTATATGGTGGGCGGTGCGGGACTCGAACCTGCGACCCCTTTTCTCTGCGCTCACTGTACATGCAGGCCGTAATTCTGTCAACACCTCAATCATAATTGATTTTTGGCCAAAAATCCTTTACTATTTCTTTGATTTTTCGATGCGGGGGAAGGCCGTGAATGAGGATGTGCTACAACTGCTCAATGCGCTCATTCGGGAGAAATCGTCGAGGGAGAAGCGCAGCACTGATCTCCTCAAGGACCCGTTAAGAATTGCCGATGGGTGGTATATGTGCGTCCCCCCTTGCTTTAATGGCGCTCTCGACATTAAACAAACAATCCGAATCAAGAACAAAAGCCAGGCGCTTACGTGGACACAGGGCGCATGGTTCTCGTTCGGTGTGGGAGATTCACTCTATGATACCGCTGATGGGTATAAGCCGTGGTCAAGTGCCTTGAGAGTTCTCCGTTTATGCGTCCAAGTGAAGGCCGCGACCAGTGTAGGCCTCACGGAGGACGGATCTCGCAGATACCCTGGATTTGTCACATTTGCGCTTCTTGCGCCAAACAGCGCACGAACGCGCCTTCTAGAACGCGCTCAGTATGCGGTTTCGCAGGATGAATTTGTGCGGTTTCTGATCGCTGGACCGTCCGGTGTCCTACAAGAGAGAATTGACAGGCTGTAACCTATAATACGGAGGAAGGAAATGCCAGAAGACACGAGACCTGAAATTGCCGGAACGCATTCAATAACGGCCGTGGCACTCGGCCTCTTTTCCGTGCTACTGGCACTCGTACTGCTTTTGGTGCCGTTTATCTTCGACGAATACAATCGCCGGCCGGAACCGCACGAGTTGATCCGGTACGCCGTGTACGTGACGGGCGGGTGGGTGATTGTATTCCTGCTCTGGATCGGCGCCCCGATACTTCACCACCTGTGCGAGATTCGGAACCTGCTCACCGGCCAGGCGACCGCGCCAGACGCGGCGGAGACGGACGCCCGCAAATGAAAACCATCGCGGAAGCAGAGGCAGAGCAAAAAAAGAGAGAAGCTCTCGCGGCAAGCGCCCGGGACAAGTATTACAGGATAGCGCTAACCGTGACTGGCGGCGGAATCGCGCTCCTCGTCACACTGGCACACGGAACCACAATGACTTGCGCAGGAAAGATATTGTTTGCGCTTTCCATCGCGTGTTTTGCCCTCTCCATGATCTGCTACCTTATTGAGGCGCGGCAATCGTCCCTGGCCTTGAGTGGAGAAGAGTGGTCAATTCTACTCTCCAGAAAGGGTATTTGGGAATGGATCGAACGGAGCGCCCTTATCGCACTGTTGCTGGGAGTCGCGACGGCGCTGTCGTTCGCGGCCGTTACGATCGGAGGTGCACAATATGACGCAGAACATATTCAGCAGAACATGGAGCTTCGTGACAAAACTGATGGTTCAGAAACCACAGCCGCCGCCGCCGAAAACAGACAAGAAACCCGGCAAGTAGCTACCCCAACTCCCCCATCACCTGCACCAGCCGTTCCCGGTTCACCCACGCGTAAACCTGAGTGACGTCCGCGTCCGCGTGGCCGAGGACGATCTGTGCCGCGTCCAGGCCGTACCGCTCACGAACCCTCGTCACCGCGTTCTTCCTGAGCTGGTTCGGGCTCTACTGCGTCACCCCGGCATCCGCGCATAGCCGGTGCACGGCCCCACGATACGACGCCCTGGCGTAGTGGTCGCCCACGACCCGCTTCGTGCGCCGTTTGGCCGGTTTCTGGTCGGGCCGCCTGTGTGTCGGTTTCGCGGCCGCGCGTTGGCGGACAGCCTCCCGCGGGTC
>DAOLNV010000132.1 GCA_035416745.1 Candidatus Hydrogenedentota bacterium
ACAAGACAGACTCCCCACGGTGACCCCTTCCGAGCAACCCGGCGGGCGAACCGGCAGCGCCTGTTGACAAGACAATTCCCAGAAAGCGGCGGTGTGGCTCGGATACCCGAGCCGGTTTCCCGCTGTACTTGCGCGCTTATGAGAGGTCTGTGGCGGAATCCTGCATCGGGCCCCATCCGCCGCCGAGAGCTTTGTAGAGGCGGACGAGATTCACCGAGATCACGCCTTCACTGAGAGCCAGCTGCTCCTGGTAGGTCAGCAGCGACCGTTGCGCGTCCAGGACGCTGTTGAAATCGCTCAGGCCGTTCTTGTACTGGTCCTGGGCCACCTCGAGCGCGTTTCGGGCGGCGTCGACGGCCCTCGTCAGCGCTTCGCGCCGCTGTTGCTCCTCCGCGTAGTCCACGAGAGCTTCGCGCACTTCTTGCACCGCGGTCAGCACGGTGTTTTCGTAGGCGGCAAGGTACTGCTCCTGCAATTCGGTCTGTACCTTGATGTTCTTGCGAATGGCGCCCGCATGAAAGATTGGCCACGAGACGCTCGGGCCGATGTTCCACGCGCCGCTGTCGGTTTCAAACAGGGTTGCGGACTTGATCGACTCGAGCCCTATCGAACCGGTCAGAAAGAACTTCGGATACAGTTCGGCCTCGGCTTCGCCAATCCGCGCCGTCTGTGCGGCCAACGCGCGCTCCGCCATACGGATATCGGGCCGCTGGCGCAGCGCGTTTGCGGGAATGCCCGTTACCACCTTGAGGGACGCGACCGGGATAGGCTTTACCTCGCTCAATTGGGCATGCAGGTCGCCGGGCATCGCGCCGGTCAGCACCGCCAGACTGTTCATCGCTGTTTCGATGCCGCTGCGCATGGGGGGAATCAACGCGCGGGTGTTTTCCATGATGTAACGCGCCTGCTGCACGGCCAACGCATCGCGCAGACCCGATTCGTACAACGATTCCAGCAGTTCGTAGGTCTCTTCCTGCGCGCTCAGATTCGATTCGGCCACTTGCAGGCGAGCCTGATACGTGCGTAACGCGACGTAGTTCCGGGCAACCGCCCCGGCAAGCGACACCCAGACCGCCTTCAAGCTTTCCTGCGCGGCCTCGACGTCGGCCTGCGCCGCTTCGATGCCGCGGCGCGTCCCCCCGAAAATGTCGAGCTCCCACGACGCATCCACACCCGCGCGGTAGAAATCACTTTCCCAATCCACATCCCGCTGGACAGGCCACGATGCAACCTGCCGGGGCACGTTCAGCAGGGCCTGGGCCGGGTCCTGGGTAAACAACGACCAGTTCTGCGCCGCGCCAAGCGCCGTCGAGATGGTTCCGGCCACCTGCTGCACTTTGTCAAGCTCAGACGGCCCCGGAACCAGATTCTCGCTGGTCCGGCTTCGCTGGTATGTTGCCCCCCCGTCAAGCCGGGGATACAGGCCCGACTGGGCGATACCAGCGATGTGCCGCGCCATGCGCACGCGGGATTGGGCCTGCCGGATGTCCAGATTGCCGTCAAGGGACCGTTTCACAAGCTCCGTCAGCAGGGGATCCTCGAGGGTTTCCCACCAGGACGCGAGCGATTCCGCCGTGACGGGCCCCGTTTCGGCCGTCGCCTCAGGGCCGGCGGCCTTGAGCAGATCCGACACCGGCGGCTCGGGAACGCCGGGCGCGGCGTAATCAGGCCCCACGGTTGTGCATCCGGAAAACAAAACCGCAATCGCAAAAGGCATCAGCGGCAGGACGCGGCGCATCATGAGACCTCCTCCTGGTGCTCCTCAGAGCGCGGTTCAGACGAAATGTGCAGCATATGCTTGAGTTTTTCCCGCAGGGTTTGGAATATCACGTACAGAGCCGGAATGAACAGGATGCCCAGAATCGTGGCCATGCTCATTCCAGAAAACAACGTGGTCCCGATGGAGCGCCGCGCCCCCGAGCCGGCCCCCGTGGCAAGCACCATGGGCAGCGTCCCCAGGAATGTGGTGAAGGCCGTCATCAGAACGGGCCGGAACCGCTGATACATCGCGGTCGTCGCGGAGTCCACAATGCTTTCCCCCTGGCCTTCATGGGTGTCGCGCGCGAATTCAACGATCAGAATGGCGTTCTTGCTCGCGATGCCCACAAGCATGATTAGCCCAAGCTGGGAGTATATGCTCAAGGCGATGCCGGTGATATTGAGACCCAACATCGCGCCGAGCATCGCTGTCGGCAGCGACAGCATGACCGGCACCGGAATCGTCCAGCTCTCATACTGGGCCACCAGGAAGAGGTAGCCGAAGACGAGGGCCAGCCCGATCAGCACCACCCCTTCGCTGCCGGTTTCTTTCTCCTGGTAACTCATGCCCGACCATGCCAGCCCGTAACCCGGGGGAAGCGTTTGGGCGGCCACGCGCTCGAGGGCGGCAATCCCCGCACCCGAACTGACTCCGGGAACGGTCGACGCCGTCATCGCCGCGCTGGGGAACAGATTGAAGCGGTCCGTCACCCGCGGGGCCGTTATGGTGCGAAGCGTGACCAGGCTGTCCATCGAGACCATCTCGCCGCGCCTGCTCTTCACGTACAGGCGCCTGACATCCTCCGAATCTTTGCGATCCTTCCATTCCGCCTGGATGTACACCTGATTGACGCGGCTGCCGAAATTGACGTCGTTGACGTACCGCGAGCCGAGATAGCCTTGAAGGGTGGTGAATATGCTCGATACCGGCACGCCGAGCGATTCCGCCTTTTCCCGCTCCACTTCGACGTACAGATTCGGCGTATTGGCCGTATAGCCCGTGAACGCGAACATGATTTCAGGCGCCTGGCTCAGGCTGGCAAGGAACCCCTTGGTTACCGAGGCGAGACGCTGCGGGTCCGGGTCCTCGAGGGCCTGCACCCGTACATCGATGCCCCCCGTTCGCCCCAATCCCATGATGGCCGGCGGGGTGAAGAAATTGATCTCCGCATTGGGTATGGTGGCGGTGTACGCGCGCAGTTTCTGCGCGATTGCCGATATCCGCGTGTCCGCTGTCTTGCGTTCATCCCAGGGATTGAGCTGGACGACCAGAAACCCCACGTTCTCGCCGCGGCCGCCGATCATGCTGAATCCGGCCACGCCGAACAGCTGGCGCACGCCTGGCGTCTCGAGGATAGCCGGCATGATCTCCTGGATTTGCGTCTTGGTGCGGCTCAGCGTTGCGCCTTCCGGCAACTGCACCGCCGCGAAGATGATCCCCTGATCTTCATCGGGAATAAAGGCCCCCGGCGTGACCTGGAACAGCAATACGGCAATGCCCACCACGGTTGCGAGACATACAATGGCGACCGCCGGGCGGCGACAAAGCCACGACGAAAGCGTCACATATAACATCCGGCTGCCCTTGACGAGGGTGTTGAACCAGCGCAGAGGACCGTGCCGCCGCTCCTTGGGAATGCGCAAGATGAGGGAACACAGAGCGGGGCTCAGCGTCAGGGCGACCACTCCCGAAAAGAAGATGGCCGTCGAAATGGCCACCGCAAACTGCCGGTAAATCTGGCCCGTAATGCCCCCCAGAAACGCCACCGGCACGAAGATGGCCAGCAACACCAGCGTCGAAGCTATGATCGCCCCGGAAATCTGCTCCATCGCCTTGTAGGTGGCGGCCCGGTGATCCAGACGCTCTTCTTCCATCAAATAGGTCACGCGTTCCACCACAATGATGGCATCGTCTACCACAATCCCAATCGCCAGCACCAGCGCGAACAGCGTCAGCAGATTGATCGTAAAGCCAACGGCCATCAAGATCAGAAACGTGCTGAGAAGAGAGACCGGGATCGCCAGCGTCGGGATCAGGGTCGCGCGCCAATCTTCCAGGAAAATGTAGCACACAAACACCACGAGCCCGAAGGTCAGGATAAGCGTCGTTACGATCTCTTTGATGCTGATCCGCACAAACGTGGTCGCGTCAAAAGGAATGCGGTAATCGAGGTCTTCCGGGAAACTCGCCTTCAGCTGCTCAAGGCGCTCATACAACGCATCCATCGTCGTGATCGCATTCGAACCCGGCATCTGGTTGAGCAGTAGGCCGGTACTCTCGCCCTCTTTGTAGAAACCCTCCGCCGAATACTGGTCGGCCCCTTTCTCGACCGTGCCGATATCCTTCAGGCGCACCAGACCGCCTGCATCATTTGTGCGGACGATGATGTTCTCGAAATCCTTTGGATCGTTCAGACGGCCCATCGTCTGAAGCGCATATACGAGCTGGTGGTTTTCGTTACCGGGCGCCGCGCCGACCGCGCCAACCGAGGCCTGCACGTTCTGACTTCGAATCGCGGCGACCACTTCGTCTGTACTGATCCCGAGTGCATTCAGCCGGTCCACGTCAAGCCATGCCCGCATGGCAAACTTCGACCCCATGACCGTCGCCCCGCCCACACCCGGAATGCGCATCAACTCGTCTTTAACGTACGAGTTCACATAGTCGCTGATGAAGAAGCGGTCATGAGTCCCTTTGGGCGAGAAAAAAATCACAATTCCGAGAGTGCTCGATGACCGCGAGCTGACGGACATTCCCTGCTGCGACACTTCCGTCGGCAGCCTGGGCAGAGCCTGTGACACCCGGTTCTGCACTTTGACCAGGCACATGTCGAGGTTTGTGCCCACCGCGAACGTCACCGTCAGACTGTAATTCCCTTGGTTGTCGCAGTCGGACTGCATGTAGATCATGTTGTCGACGCCGTTCATCTCTTCTTCGAGCGGCGCGGCGACCGTGGCTGCCAGCACTTCGGCGCTGGCGCCAGGATACCGGGTTCGAACGTTGACCTCGGGCGGCGTGACCGACGGGTATTGCTCAATGGGCAGGGCAAACATGGACACCACGCCCGCCAGCGTCAATACAATGCAGATGACCATGGCGAAGCGCGGACGCGCTATGAATATGCGTGCCAGCATAGGTTCAGTTTCCTTCGGTGCCGGTCGGTTGAATGGTCGCCTGGACGGGCTGTCCGGGCTGCGTTTTCTGAAGGCCTTGCACGACGACTTGCTCGCCGGGAACAAGCCCCTCGTCGACAATCCGATAGCCCTCCACTTCCGCTCCCAATACGACGCGCCGCTCTTCGGCAATGCTTTCTGCATTCACCACGTACACGAATTCTCCTCGCGAATCCGCCATTACGGCTTGTGAGGGCACCTTCGGCGCGGTACGCGTCTCGGCGGACTGCGCCAACACCGTCACGTTCGTCTTCGGAACCAGCAGGCGTTTGGGATTGTCAAAACGCGCCCGCAACGCAATGCTTCCCGTGGCCTGGTCCATTTCGTTGTCCGTAAAACTCCATTGTCCCTGGCCTTCATACAGCGTACCGTCCGGGAGGCGCAGGCGCAGGTCCAAGGCCGACGCGCCGCGTTCGTTCATGATCTTGAGCAGAGTCACGTATTTCCGGTCGGGCACGGAGTACACCACGCGTGCCGGATCGACCTGCACGATGCGGGCAAGCGGACCGCTGGCGGGCGTGACATAGTTGCCTTCGGTCACGAGCGCCTTGCCAATCGGGCCGCTGATGGGCGCCCGGATCTCCGTATACCCTAGGTCGATCCGCGCCAGGCTCAAATTGGCTTTCGCCTGCTCGAGAGCCGCCTGAGCTTGTTGAACCGCGGCCGCGGCTTGTTTCACACGCGCCTGGCTCTGCTCGAAATCCGCCGTGGCCTTATCCATATCGGCCTGCACCACGCTGCGTTCGTCGGCGTTCTTCAGACGCTCGAAATACTTCTCTGCGCGGACCAGGTTGGCGCGGGCCGCCTCGAGGTCCGCCTGGGCCGCCGGTACGTTGGCTTCCGCCTGTTGCACGGCTGCCTCGGCAAGCGCCACCCGCGCTTCAAACGGCGCCTTCTCGATCGTGAACAGCAGGTCGCCGGCCGCAACAACGCTGCCTTCTTCAAAATGGACCGTCTGCAAGTAGCCCGCCACTTGCGGCGTAACGTTGACGGATTCGACCGACTCGACATGCCCGATGAATTCCTCGGGCGCTTCAGCCGGACCCTCGGTTATGACGGCGGCCACGATCGCCGGCGGCCCTTGAGGCCCACCCATCGCGCCGGGAGGCCCGCCCGCCACCGGAGCGCTCGGTATCAGGCCGCGCAAGAACCAGCCCGCCCCCAGCAACACAAGAATCAAGACTGCCTGGGCAAATCCAAGGATACGGTTGGGGCGGCGCGGCGCCACCGCGCGCCCGTCTGCATTGCTGTCATTCGTCAAGAGAAGTCTCCTTATCTCGCGCGTCGTCTATGCCCGCAGGCTGTTGATCAACGTTCCAAGGGCAATTTCCGCGGTCTGTACGGGATCTGTCGCGCTCAAGCCTTGAAAATGCACCGTCAAGAGGCCAATCCACATGCTTGTCAGCATGTCTTTCACAACGTTGATGTCGATGTCTTCGCGGAGTTCCCCACGACGCCGTGCCTCGTTCAGAATGTGGCCGAATTCGTCAAAGGGTTCCGTCCGGAAGTTCATCAATTCATCCCGGACGGCCGCCATCATATCCACCGACCATTCCATCTGGAGCAACGCGAAAAATGCGAACTTCCGGCATAGTTCGTCGCGCGTCGCGATACGCACCCGGGCCACCACATAGGTTCTCAAGTCATCCAAGGACGCCGCTCTGCCCGCTTCCTCGGCTACGAGACCCAGCTCCCGTTCGTGCATCTCCTGCATCAGCGCGGCCAGCAGCGACTGCTTGTTCTTGAAATGCCAGTACACCGCGCCCTTGGTCATGCCAATGCGCTTCGCGATATCCACGAATGTGGCCCGCGAATACCCCTTCTCGCTCAGCACATCCAGTGCCGCCAGCAGGATGGAGCGCCGTGTTTCTTGCGACTCTTCCTTCGTCTTTCTTGCCATGAGACCCCGCTGTTGGAGGGGTGTTGCCGGCTCGGCCGGGGAAAACGCAGCGCCGTACTATACATACCTTCGGGAATGTACGTCAAATGTCAATACCCTCGTTGTCAACGCCCCCGTCCCAAAGGCCCCACCCCGCGCACGGCCCAGGCCGGAAGATACGCGTCTGGCCGCTGCCTGCTCGAGTATGGATTCGTGCTTCGCCCTGATTTCGTTCCCGAGTGCCCTGCGATTCGCAGCCGAAACCCGTGGACGCCGGGGCGGTCCCCGCCGAGCGCGCCAGAGGGGCGCCACGTCCGGCGGGGACCGCAACGGAAGCAAGGAAGCAGAGGGAAGAGGTTGTACTTGAGCTAAGAGTCACCGGCGACCGCTGGACACGGCCCTGCCCGCGAGTCCCTCGGTCTTTTCCCGTGAGTATCTCGGGCATATCGCTGACCTTTCCCGGGCACGGCTCGGCGCGTGTTCGAAACACATCTCAAGGCTATTATACATACCTGCTCAAAGGTATGTCAAGACCCTGCGAACTATACAACCAAGTTTCGAGTAAAGATTTACCGCCCATGGAACGCCGATTGTGGCCAGATCTCTTGGCTTTCCCCTCTTACCTCGCGGAATCGGGAAAGAGGTATCGAAAGCCCAAAATGGGCTGGAACGCCTGCGATTGCCCAGCCCCATTTCTGGAGCTTCATTAAGCAATCCGCCAGATCCTTCGAGGCGCTTCGTGTCGTTTGGGTCGTTTTCCGTGAAATCGCGCTGGTTCTACTCCATCACGACCACCCTGCCGTCGGAAGTGGGTACCGCGATCTCGCACAAGCCGTCGCCGTCGAAGTCGGCGGCGACCGGTGCGCCCAGAGCCGCGCCCAGCTCTACCAGCCAGACCTGGTGCGGCGCGGCGCTGGCTTCGTTGATCGCGAGGAGTGTCCCGTGACTGGTGCCCACGAGGAATTCGGCCGCCCCGTCGCCATCCACATCGCACGAGATCGCGTCCGATGCGGCTGCCTCGAGAGGCATTTCCCAACGGACCGATCCGTCGCGCGCGTCGATGCACGCAAAACTGCCGTTCTGCCGCCCAAACCCCATCTGCCAGGCGCCGTCGGCGGCCGCACGGAACCCTTCTCGCGCGCAGCGGTTCTCGCCGGCCGTGGGCAGCTTGTACCAGTACGGGTCGCCGTTCAACGACAACGCCCCCTGGAAGTAATGCCCCGCAACCAGACACACGAGCGGGTTTTCCGGCGGGCGCGTCAGTATGACCGGGCACGTGTACAGTCCCTGGCTCGGCTGGTTGAAGATCTTCGGCGGGAAAAGGGGTCCCACGAGGAATTCGCCCGTCGGGCCGGATACCACGCAGTAGTAGTCGGGGTTGGTGAACACCAGGTCTTCCTTGCGGTCGGCATCCACGTCGTACACCGAAGCGAGATTGACGCTGGGCCCCCAATAACGCTCCGCATCGGGGACCTGGCACCGCTCCCAAACAATGGCGCCGGTCCGGCCATCGAGCACGGCGCTCCGCACCGAAGGCGTGCCTGCCCACACGTACACGTCCTCGCCCGTCCCCCCCGTGAACCGTCCGGGGCGGAGATAAGCTTTTCGCGGCTGCGGCAATCCGGGCGTGGGCGGCTCGGGGAACGCCGTCCGCCATTTCACGGCGCCGGCGGTGCGCAAATCGCGCACGGTCACGACAGGCAACATATCCGGCGAGACCGCGATCGTCGCGACATCCAGCGCGCCGTCACCATCGTAATCCGCCATTGCCGGCGGCGCACCCGATTCGAACCGGGCAACCTCTTCAAGCGCGTCGCCGGTAAACGTCAGTACAATCGCCGTGGGGTCCTGGTAAATCACCAGCTCGTTGCGGGCATCGCCCGTGACGTCGGCCGCCAGCAAGTCGGGAAACGGCGGGCCCTGGACCGCGGGTACGGCCGAGAAGTCTACCGCATTCTCGGGCGGGGGTTCCGTATAGGGATGCAACCCCGCACTGCCGTCACTGCTTATGCTCAGGGCCACCACCCCGTCAGGCCCCCGCAGCAGAGGGCCGTCCGCGACGGCACGGTCGAGCGCGGTCATGCGAGCATCGGTCCAGACCGTTTCGAGCGCGCCATCTTTGATGGCAAGCAGCGCGGCGCCGCCGAGGACCGTCCGGGTCGGGTCGCTCGTGCGGTTCGCCAGCACGTCCGCGGCGCCGTCGCCGTTGACATCGGCCAATGCCGTCGCGGCGAACCCGGGCGCGCGAAACTCGAGGTCTCCGTCTACCGCGTCATAAACGCGGACCAGCCACTTGCCTTCGTTTTCGGAGTTGAACATGGATACGACGACCTCGAGCCCGCCGTCGCCGTCGACATCCGCGTACGGCGGGACGGGCCACGTGGTGGCGACCTTGCCCGTGGTTACACTTTCGCCCCAACCGTGGGACCACGCCTTTTCCATGGCGCCGTTCTTATTCAACAACACTTCGTGGTGCTGGGCGAAGTCCGCGATGCACAGAAAGTCCTTGAGCCCGTCGCGGTCAAGGTCGACGAACTCGATGTAGCCATAGCTGCGCATGTTGGCTGGCGACACGTCCCACTGGACGAAGTGCTTCACCGCGCCGGTGGCCGGCTCGAGAAACCACATGCGGCTGTGGGTCTCGATGACCAGCTCCTCGGTCCCGTCGCCATCCAGGTCGGTCTGCAGCAGCGTGGGGAAGCAGGTGTACTTGTCGAAAGCATGCCGCCACTGCATGGCGGGGGACGCTCCGGCTTCCGGGAACGCGAACAGCGCCATGTAGCCGTTGTCTTTGTCGGGAGGATAGCCGTGCATCACGACGATGAGCTGTTCATCCTCGCGGCCGGGCAGATACCGGCCCGCGTACAATCTCCACGAATATGACATGGGCTCGACGTCGTAGCGCCACAGCAGCCGCCCGTCATCGAGCGCCACCAGCGCCGCCGCGCCGTAGGGTTGGGCCGGGCGCCCCGCCTCGAGAGCAATGTCTATCGTCCCGTTGCGGTCCAGGTCGCGGCACGCCACGATACCCGAGAAATTCAGCCCGGGCGGATGACATTCCCACAAACGGTTGCCCGATGTATCGAAACACAGCAAAGCGCCCGACACAATGCTCAATCCCACGTGGCCCGCCCCGTCCGGCAACGCCACGGGCGTAACCGGCGGCCGCGTGCGGGGGAGGTTATACACCGCGCGGACGACAGGAGCTTCAACCATCTTCCCCGGAACCTGCTGAAAGCCCGTCAGATGTTTGTTTTGCCGAAGCTCCGGCCAATCGCCCCGTGCCGCGGCAGCGGCGGCCGTGGCCGCGAACAGCGCAATCAAGCAGGCACACGCCGTTACGAACCGATATATCATTGGCCAGGCTCCCACATCGCCACCAAGAGCACGACGTTCAAGTATACAGTGTGGCCCGAGTGTGTCCACCAGGAATAACGAAATCCCAAATCCGGATTAGCGTCGGCGAAACGAGGGAACGGCACCATGCTATTTATGGGCCCCGATTAGCGTCCAACTGCTGAAGATAGGGCAGCCGGGAGTCTTCAATGCCAACGGCGCGAAACATGTTCACACCTTACGGCCTCCCTCTCCAGCGCCAGCGGCGGTCCGGAGAATCCATGTTACGCGCCTTTGGCGCTCCGGAGGGCG
>DAOLNV010000133.1 GCA_035416745.1 Candidatus Hydrogenedentota bacterium
CCAAGTTGCGCACCGCATTCTGGGCAGACACGAGAGTCATCAACGATTTGCTTGCCACACTTCGAGCAGTACATTAACGCACTGGTTGCGTCCTCTTTGCTTGGTGCCGGGGTGGTGATGCTCGTGGCGCTTGCCTTCGGGCGTGGCGGAGGTGCCCCCCCATCGGTGGGCTCGGGTTTTGGTTGCACAGGTTTGGGAATCGATTTGGCAGCGTTGGCTGTACTCTTTTTCTGCCCGCCCTTCGTGGGGATCATCGCCCCCAATACTGTTGCGTACTCGGACCGTTCCCACCAGACGGTCTTGCAACGGCACTGCTCGGTCACGGCCTCCTTGAATCCCCTCAAGCGCGCGCTGCCGCCCACCAGGAGAACAGTCGGAGTCTCGATCTTCACTCGTTCCCGGACCTTGTCCAGATAGGAACAGAGATTCTGGCAAGCCTGAGTGATGAAGCGACTCGCAACAATATCCGCGATGACCTCGCCAGGAATCTCGACCGGCACATTCCCGACGCGCACCCTTCCTCCGTCTCCGGTGCGGGAATGCCTTTCCTTCAGTGCGCGGACTTGATCTCGGATTAAGCAACGCCGAGTCTCAAGTTCGTTGCGGATCGAGGTGTCCGTGATGGCGTCATCGACCAGCGCGTAGATGGCTTCGTCTACGTCGAAACCCCCGACGCGGTTGTCGCCGCCCGGGGGTAGTTCGGGGAGCAGTTCGAATCGTCCCCCTTCCGAACGGTGCAGGCATGCCCAGTCCAGTGTCCCGCCGCCACAATCCAAGACAACGACGAAATCCTCCGTGCCGCCGAGTTCTGCGAGCCACGCTTGGGCTGCAGCCACGGGTTCGTCAACGAAGCGTATCCGCTCTTCATAGAATCCGGCATTGTGGGCCGCCTTTGCGAGGACTTCCCTGTCTGGCGGTCCGTACTGCGCGGGCACGGTAAGGAAGATACCTGTTGGCGCAGTTTCGCGGAAGCAAGCAACCTCGCTGGTCCGATTCCGAAGACCACAGAAGAGAATCGAAAGCAGTTCGGTCGGTGTTGCCTTCACGCGGTTGCCGGCACGAACCCACTGCTCGCGCAATTCGCGTTTCAGGGGTTTGGGCAGGAATGCCAGAGGGTCTGAATCAAGGTGCTCGACTGCATCGTCTCCGAACAGTCTGCGGCCGTCTTCACCAAGGAAGAACAAGGAGGGAATATAGGGCCGTTCATCCCGGCCAAGGCGCATGAGTTCAAGACTGTTGCGTGTAGTGTCGTGGTAGGCAACCTTCGTGCGCATGGTGCCAAAATCAAGGGCGATTGTGTCGTTCATGCCTGTCAGTTCTCCAAATGGTTAAGAACAAGGTCCAGAACGTCGCAGGCATGGGCACACACGCTTTCCCTGTCGCCGTAGCCGCGTTGTTTCTGGAGGGACCAAAACGAAAACCGCTCCCGTGCGTTCACAAGCGCCGCGTCGGAGTCATCCGGTTTTCCAACTAAACCAAGGCGCGACCACAGGTCGGGGCCTGACTGGCCGAAGAGGCGGTCAAGTTCCGCCGCTTGATCTCGTGGGAATGTGTCTCTCAACTCTTCGAGGAGTTTTAGGGACTCTATGTCTGCGTCGAAAAGGTCAAAGTTCTTGGTGACACGGTACTTCAGAGCGTCCACTTCGCGCTGAATGTCCGTCATTGCCGCCATATCCCGTTCCACGACCGCTAGGGAATCAGTCACGTACTTCACGGCTTTCCGAAGCTCGGGGTCGGCTTCGGAAAGCGCGGCAATTGCTGAACGCGCTTCACGGCCTTGCGTCATGATGGCGGACTGCAAGTCCAGTTCCTGCCGAAGTGTCTGCAAGGCAATCGCACAGGGCTCCCAGGCTTTGCGGAGGATGGTGCTGGCCTTGATCAATCGCGCCCTTGAGAAGAAGTTCTGTTGAAGCAAGTCGCGGAGGGCCGGTATGCCGCTGGCTTCAAGCAAGCACTTTCGCAATGTGTCCCCGTCCGCAATGCCTCGTCGCCTTGCGAGTGAAATGCAGAGCGGCAGAATCTTCCAACTGATGGCCGACAACAACGCTTGGCGACCTTTCTGATCCACCGGAGCCGATGGGCATTCATCGCCGAAGTCCTGCTCCGACAAGAGGAGCGAGTCGAGCGCAGGAGTGCTCGCACTCGTTGCGAGATCTGCAACGCTCTGCCAGACGGTGACGGGCACTTCTGCGGCATGCCGGGCGAGGAGCCCGCTGGTGGGAACGACGGCGGCAACCTTTCCCTCCAGTTGGGTCTTGAGCATCTGGCATTTCTTTTGAACCTCTTCGAGGGGGTCGGGTTGAAGGTGCTCCCATTTCTGCACAACCGCGATGCTGTTATATGCAGATGCGCCTGGAAGTCGTGTCCGTTCTCCGAACAGTTGAAGCAAGTCTCTGTCGCTCTCTCTGCCAACGGGGTTGACAGCGTAGATAACGGCGTCGGCGCTCCCGCCATAGCGGAGGGTGTCTGCTTCAAGTTTGTCGGCCAGAAAACCCTGGGTTGCATCCTCATGTGTCTGAATGACGCTCCGCGTGCCAGGCGTGTCAACGACATTGGCCATGCGGAGGAAATCGGTGTCGGCAAAGAAGTCCAGACAGCAGGTCCTCGTGGCGTTTGCCTCCGTGCCGATCCAGTCCCCGACCCGGTCGAGTGGCACGTCGGCAGTGCTGCCATCCATCCAGTGGACTCTGAACCCTTTACACTGACTGCCCTGTCCGTACCGAAACCAGTTGATTGTTGCCGTCGTCTCCGTGACCCCGGTTGGGGCCAGATCCTTCCCTATCAGGGCATTCAGGAGCGTGGACTTACCGACGCGCATTTGCCCGACGATAGCAACCGTGAAGCGCATATCCAGCGACTCGATCAGTCGAAGTCGCTGGAGCGCGAAGGCAATATGAGCGGTTGACCGATGCCGGAGCAGATATTCAGGCATCGCTGTGGAGAATCGCTTTACGACCTCCTCAAACTGCTCATAGGAAAAGGCTATCTCAGATTGCTGCGGCATCGCGTCCCTCAGGCTTTCTCCGGCTCAGATGTCGCAAGGCGCGCAAGCATGCGGAGCACGCCGTCGGTCCGATCCAAGGCTTGCTTCAGAACCTCAGCCTTCACCTTCGACTCCTCTCGCGAGCGCTGGCGCTGATCCGCGATGGACTGCACTTTGTCGGCAATTTCCTTCTCGACTTCACCGGTTGCTCTCTGCAACGCATTGCGCACACCCTTCTCATAGTCGGCGGCAATGCTCTCAAACTGCCGCATGGCTTGCCCTTGGGCTTTCCGCACCGTATCCGACAAAACACTCTGAAGTTTCGCCACGGCCTCTTCTTGGCGACGGCCCTTCAGACTGTCACTGGCTTTCCACCCCCCAACGGCCATGCCGATCAAGGGAGCTATCCCAGCAGCGGCAGCCAGAGGAGGAAAGACCATTCCGATCAGTCCTACTCCTATGTTTGCCATCATTGCGCCTGCCATGCCGCCATAGAGTGTGTTACGCGCCTCCTCAAAACCGCTGAACTTCATATTGAGGGTGTCAACGTGACCCCGCGCAATCCCAGATATTGGGGTTTGTATCTGCACCGGCAGGCTTCTCCCGATTGCGGCAGAGAAGTCATTAACAGCCGTATGCATCTGGTCGTTGTACTGGCCTTGGACATCGAGCACGATCTGGGAGCATCGGTCCACACATGCCGCAAGAACAGCATCCGCCTTTTCGTTGGCCTGTCGAGGATCGAAGTTTGTGCCTCGAATCTGCCCGATGATCTCCGCAACCAGCGGGCTGTAGGGCGAGGGGTCGAGTTGTTCCTGCAGTGACTCCCGGGTCTTTCGCTTAATCTCGGCTGCCTTGTCCTGAAAAGCGGAGACCGCACCTTGGAATTCCGTCGTTTTCCATTGATCATACTTAGCCTTGGTCTCAACAAAGGAGCGCTCCAGAGCGTCAAGCCCCTCCTTGGTCTCAGTCGCGACGATGTGTAAAGAATCGCTCAGCTTGCGATGTATTCCCGTGGCTTCAACTGAGAGCGTCGAAAGCAGGCGACGCCCCATTTGGTCTTCCTTCTTTGCCATGAGCTTGTTATATAGGAAGCAAAGCAGTGTCGAATAGCCGCTTCGTTCCAGATGTTTCGCCGAGTGGTTCGCGTCGGCCGCGAACTTGAGTTTCGCGCTGACTGGGAAATAGATAATCTTCTCTGCGGGGACGCCCAGTTTCTCAGATAGAACGGTGAGATTGCGTTCGCTCCACTTCTTCCACTGGGTCTCCTCAACAAGATCTATCTTTGTCTGCACGAAGAAAATAAGTGGATTACGCTCGCGGAGCTTGAGAAGCATCTCCACCTCCGCCTGACTGATAACAGCTTCGACGGAGTCCAGGACAAAGAAGATGGCATCGGCGTTGGGCACATAGCGCCACGTTATGTCGCGATGCTTCTGGAACAGCCCGCCGAGTCCGGGGGTGTCGATGATCGCAACCCCATCCTTCAGAAGGGGATGTGGTAACTGGATGCCAATGAAATCAACCTTCTTGCAGTTGTTGGGGTTGCCGGTCTCGGTGCCATACTCGGCCAGTTGATCCGGCGAGATCTCGATAGGAGGGGGAACTGCATCTGGTCCATCGCCCTCATTTGAAAAACGAAACACCTTTGTTTTCTTTGGCTCGCCATATATCAACTTGTAAACGGTGGATGTTGCCACGTCGCTTGCTGTCGGCAAAAGATCCTTCTCCCCCAGCAACGCATTGATGAAAGAAGACTTTCCTTTCTTGACTTCGCCAACAACAACAATTCTGAAAAGGCCAAGCCGGTATTGGGCGAGTTGTGTCTGGACGTGTTCAAATGCATTGACGTCCTTAACGTCTGCCGCAAGCTCGATAAACTTGCCCGCTACGTCTAGCACTTGTTGTTTCTTTATGAGGTTGGGCATTGTACACCCCTTTAGATGACGCGGAATAGCGTGTCAGTTGACGACTCGTTTAGCGATGCCATTGGGTTCTTTGGCAGATTGGCAACAAAGGAGCGAACGGCGGCGTCCGTAAAAATGGCTGGAACCTCGAAAGGAGATATCTGTGTCGAATCGTCCATTCGGTCCTGCAGGTGGTCGCTAAAATCGGCGTAGAACCTGCCGAAATAACTGGATAGTCCCGAAAAGGCCCCTTCAGATTGATCAAAGCCCTGCTGTGATGCGAGGGCCATGTCAGATGGTGCGTCGTCTGTGGCCACGTAGAAGAACCCAGAATCCTGCCACGCGTCTTTGAACATGGCAAGGTCGTATGCTTTTCCGGCTCCTGAAGTATCGCCGGAGTCATTCACAATGACCTTGGGGTTTGCGGGATCGCTCATGTCCACACCGGTGACCCATATGGCATGATCGGCCGATTGGTTAAAGAAGTCCTCCAGTGGAAAATCGTTTCTCCAAACCTCGCCCGAATCGACCCCGACGATCACCTTGCGGCCCTGAGCCAGCTCTGCCATAAGCTCCTCAATAGTCGCCCCTGTCCTGGCATGACACGGAATGCCATAGAGTTCGAGAAGGTTGCCGACATCGTGAGGCGACATTCCGCCGTCTGTAAGCCATCCATTAACGGTGGCGGCATATACCAGCTGAGCCTCTGACACGGACTGACCAGTGAAGGCTTCAATTATGCCCCGCTGCGCTTGAATGGCGCAGGTGAATTCCGTGGTCTGTGGCTGCCAGTACTGCGCGTCGTGTTCGGGCGTTCCCACTAAAGCGTCTGCATTGAAGTCGTCGGATCGGGCGCTCCACGGGAGGCGGATGTCATCAAGACTAAAGGACAGATCGTCCAGAATGCTTCCCATGTCGTCCTGTGGGCTGCCAGACGCACCGAATTTGTGAATATCGAAGCCTCCAGGAGTTACGTTACTTTTGAGTATGTTGAACAGGAGTTTGCCTTCGTCATAGACGTTCCATCCTGTCCCGGGGTGGTTGATGTCTGGAACCATAGTCGCCCCTAAAGTTTCGTCGGTACCGGCAACATCAAGCGTCGGCTGGGCACCAATTTCGTCACAGTCCGGCATGGCATAGGCTTCGTCATTCATCGCAAACCTCCCTTTGTCAGCCTCTACGTTCCCGCAGACGCGAATCTGACAGGAACGCAAAAAAAAATGAGGGACGCGGACATTCAACCCCGCACCCCTCCCGTAGGCCCGGCAAGGCCAGTAAGACAGACGCAAAGCGGAAGCCGCGCCCCTCAAAGGGGTCGCGACCTCGCTGAAAGCATCCGTCTTACTCTTGACAACTTGCCGGTTTACGGGAGAGACGGCTTTCTGCGAGAAGCAGAAAACAAGATTATGTCAGCGCTCTAAACTGTCGTAACAGTTCCTCCTATGGGGCGCACACGCGCCCCGCAGTCATGAACGAGAATATACGCTCTTCCGCGAAAAATGGGAAGCCCGTTTTTCGCTATTTTCCACTGACTTAACCCACGGCAGAATCTGCCTAAAACGAAAGGAACAAGACCATGGCACAGACACAGATGCTGGATCTTTTGACGAGAGAGGGCGTATTGCTCAGCGTGAGCGTGCGATACTGGCGGGCGGCGAAGAAGCTCCAGGCCCAGGACCTCGGCTTAGACCCCGACGACGTCACGGACCGGCTCATTTCACTGGGCCACAAGCGGCTCATGCCTAAGGACGCGCTTGCGGGTTTCGCATTGATCGAATCCCGCGCCCACGCCCTCGTGGACTCGGCCACGTTCCCGTTCATGAACGGGCTCGCACGGTTCCTGCCCAACCGCAAATTGGGCGAGGTCACAAGGCGTCTGGGCGAGCTCGAAGCCGAGTTCCGTGAGGCCCGGACAACGTTCGCTAATAAGTACGCGGGGCTGCGTGAGGAGGCGCTTCGGGAATGGCGTGAGCAGGCCCGCCGGCTCAGCAGCGACCCCGACAAGGTCGTGGCGTCGGTCTCGGCGGCTTTCCCTGCCCCGGACCGGCTGGACCGGCACTTCGGCTTCAGCACGAGCCTGTTCCAGATCCGCGTGCCGGAGGCGCTGGACGCGGAGCTTGTGCAGGCCGGCGACAGGCAGGAACTGATGCGGGCGCGGGATCTGGCGGCGCAGGAGGCCCGCAGAAGGATCGGAGAAGGCGTCGAGAGCTTCGTCGGCGACTGCGTCACGAGCCTCAGGCAGCAGACGGCGACCCTGTGCGAGGAGATGCTTGAGGCGTTCAGGACCGGCAAGACCGGCGTGCACCAGCGCACGCTGAACCGGCTCACGGAATTCATCGACAACTTCCGGGCCTTGAACTTCGCCAGCGACGCCGAGCTCGACAGCAGGCTCACCGAGGTCAGGCAGCGCTTCCTCAACACCACCGCCGAGACCTACCGCGACGACGCCGGTGCCCGCACGCGCATGACCGAGGGCATCAGGAATCTGGCGAATGCGGCCAGGGAGCTGGCCCAAGCCGACACAAGCGCCGTGGTTGAGGGCTTCGGCCGGATGGGCACCAGAAGGTTCACGCTGGCCGCGTGACAGTGACAGAAATCTCTAGGCCCGGCAAGGCCCGCCCCGCGCCTGCAAAGGAAGACCTCTTCCGATGCGGGCGCGGGGCTTCTTCATTTTGGAAGGGCATCTTATGCACGCAGGTTATCCGGCGAGTCCGGCGTGCTTGTCCCGGATCGTGTCCGCCAGCGCGTCAAGCGCCGCGAACGTGTCATCACGGGGCCGCCCTTTGCACATCAGCGCGCCCAGGACCTCGACCTTGAGGTTGGGCATCAGGGCGGAGATCTGCTCGACGGCCTTCGAGCCCCAGCCATAGGAGCCGATGACCGCCGCGTACTTGAGTTTGGGCCGGAGCGCGTTGGCCAGATGCGTGGCCGAGAACACGCTCGGGTGGGGTCCGACATGCACGGTCGGCGTGCCGATTTCCGGTGTCAAAGTTTGCGGAGCCTCTGCCGTGTCTGTTGACTCTTGTCGGACGGATGCCGCCCCATGCGGGATCCGCACTTACAGGGGCGTGAACTGGTCCTTGCGCACTCCGCACTGGGGGCACACCCAGTCGTCGGGGATCTCCTCGAACGGCGTGCCGGGCTCGACGCCGTGAAACGGGTCCCCCCGCTCCTGCCTGTAGACCCAGCCGCAGACAACGCACATGTGTTTGGCCATAAGCTTCGCTCCTCCATTCCGCATCGCGACAGTCTTCCGGGACAGGCAGGTATCCGATCCCGCCTGCTCCCTGACACACAGGTGGAATATAGCCGACGCGGCATACGTATGGCCACGGCAAAACGCAGATGCAACGTTTCAGCCACGGCGGCGGCAGGGCCGAGGTCGGGAGACTCGGGCACCTGAATGGCGATGATGACCGTTCAGCGCCGGATTATGGCCCCATCAATTCAGGAAAGGACAAAGAGATGCAGACAAACAAACCCAGGGCCATGCACGTGGTCGTGCAGGAAGGCGGCGGCACCGGCGAGCTGTACGCGCACGCGTTCACGACTCGCAAGGACGCGAAAAGGTTCCGGCGTTCGTGCGCAAAGGCCGCGTACAGGGCCACCGCGCCCTTGGAGGTTCCGGCAGGCACCGACATCGACGCGCTGCAGCGGGTGCTGTCGGCGGTCGGCGACGAACTCATGTGAACGCTCATCAAAACAGCGAAAGGACGAACATGAAGCGAGTGACTTGGACAATCGATCTGGACGAAGACACGGCAGAGGCTGCCGCAACGGTCGCGCTGGCGATCATGCGCGACCAGGAATCGGCGGCCACGGTCTTCGACGTCACCGACGAATCGGGCAAGACCGTGCGCATGGACCTCCGGCGCGACCATAAGCCGGTGGCGAACCTGCGCTGCGACAACTGCGGCAGATGTTTCGCAGGCACCGGGGAGCTGGAGCGCGTGTTTCCGGACATCCCCGGCCTGATCGGCAGGCTGGACAGTGGCGGCACCGTGCCCGAGGGCGAGTGCCCGCTGTGCGGGGCGCTTGTCTATCGGGAACAAGGCCGCGTTAGGGTCGGCATACTCCTGGACGGCGGCCTCGTCAAAGCTGTGTTCACCGACAGGGGCGGCGTCGACGCCGCCGTACTGGACACCGAGGCCATGGAGAGCGACGACGAGGCCACGCTGACAGTCAGGGCCTTGGGCGAAACCTTCGAGGGCGTGCCTCAGCGCCAGGTGCCGGAGATTGACGCCGGCTTCGTGTGCCGGCTCTTCGGGGCCGTCACCCGCACCGGATCTCAAAACCGAAAGGAAGGGACAGCATGAAGTATTGGGAAGAGTTCCAAAGCAAATGGGGCTTCGGCGACGGCGACGCCGTTCCGCCCGACGCCTGGGCCTTGCGCTACGTCTACGTGCGTGAGATCAACCGGCTGGCGGCCGCGAAAGGCAGCGCGGTCAGGCTGCTGGCTTACGACAGGGGCGGCATGCACAACCCGTACCTGATCTGCCGCGTGCCGGCGGACATGGTGCTTGGCGTGCCGGAGCCTGATCTCTGCAAGGGCGCGTGGGCCAACGGCTGGAAGCCGGAGACGGACTGGATCGAGCCCGGCGAGGACGACGCCATGATTGAGGCCGTGGAGGAGGCGCAGGCGGACGACGGCATCGACGACCTCGTCGACGTCGACGTGTCCATCGCCGGCGAGCCCGGCATCGACTGCAACATCGCCGCGTGAAAGGAAACCATGGACGAGGACAACTGCAGGGCCAACAGGGACCTGCTCAAGGGCTTCGAGCGCAACCCCGTGTTCGCGCACATGCACCCCTATGACCTGTACCGGCAGTGGCTGGAGGCGGTGTGGGCTATGCTTGAGCTGCCTTTGGATCCGAAGGGGTTCAGGGCGGCCCTCGACCGCTACACGTATGAGCAGGGCCGGGAGCTGGGCCGCCTCTTC
>DAOLNV010000134.1 GCA_035416745.1 Candidatus Hydrogenedentota bacterium
CAACGTATTGTTATGTTCGCGGCGTCACCATCATGATTCCGAAGACGACGTTGCCTGAGTTAACCAGAGAACGGTCATGTGAATCAATCGCGTGGGACCGGTGGCTGTGCTGAAGCATAGCGGCAGGGGCGGTGTCTTGGCGAGAAGGCACAGGGCGTGCGCGAGAACTTCGTTCTGAAAAAGGACAGAGATTCCAGTTCACCCGGCATAGCGACAGTCATGCCTGAGCTGACGGCGCGCTCTTTCGCCGCGGACAGCACTGGCCCCATCTCGCTGAGAGCTTGCACAGAGGTCCGCACAAGCACCAGTTACGGAATGCCCTGAAACCATAAGATTTGCGAAATGAAGGGGTTAGAAAAGAGGAAAATTAGATGGCGGAGAGGCCGGGATTCGAAAGGGACCCCTTCATAAGAAGACGGACCTGATCTTCGGGCCGTACGATGCAATGGATCTCGTGGAGATCCTGAGGCTGCGGGTGGAGAAGGCGCTGGACGGGAGCAAGGTGGAGGAGGGCGCCGTGCGCAAGACTGCCGCATTTGCGTCGCGGGAAACGGGCGATGCGCGAAAGGCGGTGGAACTCCTGGCCAAGGCTGTGAAGTTGGCGGAGGAAGGCTCGGGCAGGTTGACGGAGGCTGAGGTTGATGCGGCGGAGCGGAGTTTGGAGTTGGATAAGACTGAGGAGCTTATTCGGTCTTTGGCGCGGCAGCAACAGCTCGCGTTGCAGGCCTGCTATCTGGGTTTTGCTCAGAGGCGGGGGCGCTTGTCTACAGGGGACGCGTTTCAGGTGTATGCGGACTTGTGCAAGGCGCAGGGCACTACGGCAATTTCGCAGAGGCGATTTTCGGATATGCTGAACTCTTTGGACCTTTATGGTTTGGTGAATGCGACGGTAATCTCGAAGGGAAGGTTTGGAAAGACGCGGGAGATGTCTCCCTCTCTGCCCGCTGAGGTGGCCAGTCGGCTGCTCAAAGCAGAATAGTGTCCGTGTTCGTGGGCGGTTGGTTGCGCGCGTGCAAGTTGCTGTGACTCTATGCCCGGGTGTTCTCGTGCTCGGGCACGACCTTGGTGATGGGCTGGCGCGTCCACTCTTTTCCGCCCGTACAACGCGTATCACGCTTAAACCGCGTCTCCTACATATACTTTTCGTTTTCGCGGACTGCAGATGTGGCGCGTGTTCTGCGGAGCGCGTGTAAGACGCGCCTCACGCGTAAACCGCGCCTTGTTTTGCGGCTCAAGGCTTTCGGGTGTAATTGCCATGAGACTCCGTCATTGAAGCATTCTTTAG
The DNA here is from genome assembly GCA_035416745.1 of Candidatus Hydrogenedentota bacterium. Taxonomy (NCBI): domain Bacteria; kingdom Pseudomonadati; phylum Candidatus Hydrogenedentota; species Candidatus Hydrogenedentota bacterium. Next base: position 1,286 of record DAOLNV010000134.1, read on the forward strand.
CTTCGTCTTCTTTTGTAGTGGGTCGAGCACTGCCTTTAGTCGACGGTTCAACGCGTATTGTGTATGCTGGGAATGACCTGCAAATTCCCTGGACCTGTAAACCACGGCCAAACCCCCTCAGGAGGTCGTTCTCATGGGTAGTTTTGCGAACAGCATCCACGTGAACTGCGGCGATGCGGCAGCCGTGCTCGACATCATCGAAAAGGGCATGCGCGACTCCGGCTTCGAACCAAGCGACGAACCGGTCGAGGTGTCCCTCGGCTTCATGGAGTCCCCCGTGCGGGGGATCGACGTGTTCCCGTCGCATAACGGCTGGGTGTGCGTCCTCGATTCGGATCTGATGGCCTGCGAGGCGGTTGCCGCGGAATTGTCCAAGGCGTTGGTGACCCACGCCATGATGTGTCTGGTGAACGACAGCGATTCGTGGTATTTCCAGCTCTACAACCGCGGCGAGTTGGTCTCTTCCTTCAATTCGCTCGCCGGATTCGAGAGCTTCGAGGAAACAGGGCCGGCGCTCTCTAACGTTGTCCAGTTTCCGGGAAAACACAGCCAGGAGGGCCTCGAAGCGGCGGCGAAGGAGATGCAGCAACAGATAGCCAATGCGTGGCCTGAGGAGTTGCGCACGATCCAGAAACGCATGGAAAACGGCACAGCCACAGAGGAAGACATTCAGCGGTATAGCGATTTGATCAACGAGTCTGCGAGCCGTATCCGCGAGGAATACAACAAGTTCGCGGAGGAGTTCGGCGTGCCGCCGCTCGGCGAGGGATTCGGGGACTCCGGCACCCCGAACGCAGACCTGGATACCCACCTCGAAGCGCTACGGCCCATCCTTCCCCCCGGCACGAGCGATGAGCAGGTCCTCGAAATTCTCGGCAAACAGGAGACCTTCGCCGAGACCGTTCTCGAGGAGTTCCTGAAACTGCTGGGGATTCCATCCCACTTCGCCTACCTCAGTTATCAATATCTTCACGAAGACACCGCCGCGGAGGATTTGGCGAAGGCGGGCGTCCAGCCGCCCACCGAACTGAGATTCAAGCCGTGCGACTCTTGATTCCGACTGTCGTTGCGATGGCTCAGAGCGGCGCGGAGGGTACCGAACCAGAGACGGTGCCCGGCCCCTTCGAACGCATTTTCTTTGCTGTGGTGGGCACCATTTTGCTCGCGAGCATCATAGGCAGTTGGCTGTCCGGACGAAAGGCGAAGGAGAAGAAGCCGGGAGACGACCACCCGTCTACCGTCTTTGCTCTCGCCGGGTTCGTGTTCGTCGTTTCGATTCTCCTGGCGGTCTTCACGAAGAACGGCGTCTGGATTCTCTTGGCGCTCCCGGCATGGCTGGTGGGATTCATCTCCCAGGAACGTGGTGAACGCCGCAGGAGAAGAGAGATACAGGCATTGCGCGCACAAAACGCGAAGGACTATCCTGGCGTCTTTGACCGGGACCCGCCACAGGACCTCGACGCGGCGCCGGGCGACCTCGTGGACGTCTACGACGCCTGCAGCTGCACCTACATCGGCCGGTTCCCGAAGTCTGATATACGCAACATTCTGGACCGGGTTCCCAATGTCCAGAGCGCTCCGTCGAATGACATCTTCTTTCTACTGGAGTGTCTCGATGATCCTGCGCTGTCGTCTGCTGACATCAGCCAACCTTTCCGGGACGCCCTAAATGCCGCTTTCGAAGAACACGGCGATCCCACCCTCCGCTGGATGCCGGTTAGGAAGGAGGGCGAGGCGGGGGAAACGGAGGAGCTTCTGTGACCACGGATTGCACGGATGCCGCTGATAAGGGAGACGAGAGGTTTGGAGACCTTCGGTCGTGAGAGTGCTATGGTCAGCCGCCTTCGCGAATATGCTACGGCGAGCCAAGTGAAGACCATAGCACAGCGGGAGAGAGTGCACCACCAGAACCCGGGTGCAACGCAGTCGCCGGATTATCATGATTGCCCTTCCCTGTTCCTATCGTAGGCTTACTGGCGCTGGCGGGGCAACGGGGTCAGGCGGGCCCGCGTGCCGCCTGAAGGGCGCATGCGTTGGCCGGTGGATCCCGGATCCGGCCCATTGGTTGCGGTTATGCTCCGCCAAATTCATTCGTGGTTCTCTTCGTTTAGGAAAGCTTCGGTTGCGGCTGCCGCGCTGGGTCATATACGTCTTAATGTCAAAAACTCTCTACGGCTCGTTGGATTCCGTGTTTTGTTTCGACACGTTCATCGACCCCTTCTACCTTGAGATCCAGAACATGATTACGGGTCTGGCGTTCGCCTTTTACTGCAAGGTAAAGCCGGAATACGGTACCCGCGCGCAGAGGGACGCGGCGGTCGGGGGGGAGTTGACAAGAAAACTCTACACTTCCGCGTTCTCCGTCCGGGAGCACCATGAAATAGAACCCGCCTGGAATGCCCAACGCCTGGGCAGACTCGCCTGCAGCGCCCCCTATGTAGACGAATGCCTCACCAGTTTCTTCCGCCGTGGCCTTTGAGAAATCTCTGCCGCGAGCAGGCGAGCACCATTTGTTGGTCACCCGCTTTTCCAGCGTCGACACTGGAATGTCGATTGCGTCCTCCCCCGGCAGATAGATCGACACGCCCGTAATATCCACGTCAAGGTTCCCTATCGGCTCGCCAACTCCTTGGAAAGAGAGGCCGAAGGAGTCCGCCTCCTCACGGCTAATCTCGGTCCAGAGGACCTTGTTGTTTGTTTGCGGAACACCTAGCAAGCTGAAACTTGCCAATTCAATAGAATCATCGAGCGCATAGGGAAGTGAGGGGACCAAGATTACGGAGTTGAAGTGTTCCTTGGTGACGAAGCCGCAACCCGCGAGAAAAGAGACGATCGGCAAAGAGAGAAACACGATGAATAGAACGAGAACAGCCTTTCCCGATAATACCAATGCCATGACTATGAGGCGCTTCATTTCGTTCCCTTAGTGAATACTTCACCCCAACCGCAATTTCCCAAATGAGTCCGCCTGCGACCGTCGCAGACTGATTTGCTGCGATTGTAGTCCTGTTTATCGATACCGTCAATGCCGCGAATCGCGCCATCTAAGATCTTACCGGGGATGGTATCGTCTTGCCATTTGTGATCTTACCGGAGCATGGAAGGCAGGACGATCGCAGGAGAGCGGATTTTGGATGGATTGAAGAAGTATCGGAAGCGTTGAATACCCCCGGAGTGGTCTTCGCTTTCGATGGTCAGATACTTTCGCCCAATCTTGACTGTGCTTCTGCCAGATCAAGCGTCGAACTTGGCAGAAGTAAATGTAGTGCTTGATGCCGCCCGCTTCAAGCTTGGAGAGAACCGATTGGATCGAACACAAATTGCCTGGGCCCCGAATCCGGATAAGAGCGTGATTTTTGGGTGAGGGCATCTGTTGAGGGGTGAGAGTCGGTTATTTCGGTGATTTTGGTTCGATGATGGGGTCTGCGCCGGGCGACTGTTACGGCAAGGCGCTGTTGCGCGACTTGCTAATGGGTGGATGCGGGGGTATGGAGATGGTTCGGGCGTCCCGGGAAGGTAGATGGGTGATTTCGGGGCGTCACGTAAGCAGTGGTTTGAGCACGGACAGGTATCTTAGCAATATGGCTCCGTAGCGTGTGTTCCCCTCGGAAACCGTGGTACTATCCAACAGTCGAGTGTATTCCCAGGAAACACTATCATGATGAGAGCCCTAGGGGTGAGTATTGCAGCCTTCTGTGTAGCCGTACCCTGCATGGCCGCCTTGGAAATCCGTGAAGGCGACGCGTTCGCCCGGTCGGACCCCGGGAAACAACTATGGGCCATCGGCACCAAGGCCGTGCAGATGGTATACGATTGCCGGGATGGCCAGCTGCGACTGGTGAGTGTCCAGAACAATCTTACGGATCTGCCCTGGGATTACGCATCGCCATCGGCCCCATTCGGAGTAGATCCCCTGTGCCTGGGTTCCCTCACGCCTGACAGCGTCTGGTCGAGGCTCCTGGTCGCCGGGATGTCGGTTGATCCGGGGGTGGACAATCTCCGTCTTGCCGTAGAGAAGGACGACCTCGTCGGATTCGGTGTGGCGACGAGTGCGGATGACGCCGGCGCGACGGTCAACTGGACGACGACGCTCGACTATGGCGACGGCCACGAATACGTTTCGTCGGACGACACAGAACTTGTTCAAGGCCCGATCTGGCATTACTACGCACATGCCCCAGGCACAGGCTGCATGGATACTTTGGGCGAGGTGCTGGAGTCGCCCGCGCCTGGGCAAGACAAAGCCCGCGTGCCAAGCGGCTTCCGCGCGCCGGCAGAATGCTCAAGTCTTGGTGCAACAAGGTTTCGCCTCGTTAACGCGTACGAACTGATTCGGGTGTGGAAGGCACCCAAGGATGGCGTCGTTGATATCCGCGGCGGCGCGGAGTATGCCGGAGGTGACGGACAAGCCCGCATCAGTGTATATCGCATTGTGGACAGGACCAGCTTGCCTGCCAAGCTGCCGGACGGGTATGACAGGTGGATCTTGGAATCCGGAGCCGTTCGTCAAATTGGCGTAGGCGGCCGTCCGGCTGTTCAATTGGAGCTCACCCTTAACAGAGATGGCTTACGCGCATACTTGTATGTTCAGGCATACCCCCGAACTTCCGTACTGCGCCAATGGGTCGAATTCGAAAATGCGACGGCCTCTCCGCGGATATTGGCGTCGCCAACATCTCTGAGCCTTAGTCTTCGGAGCCAAGAGACTTCAGACATGACCCATTACTGGATGTGCGGCGGGACAAGCAGGCCCAACCAGGGTCAGTTGGAGAGCGCGCAGATCAACGACACCTATCACCGTACACTTCTCGGAGACCGAACGGATAACTATGTGCCCTGGATGGCCCTCACCCGGAATATGCCCGATAAACCGGGCGGCGGTCTCTTTGTCGCGCTGGACCACCTGGGAACTTGGACGCTCGGCTTTGACCGTGCCGCTGGACACGCGGTCCTGTCCGCGAGTTTCCCGGGGCTTGTGAATTATTCGCTTGCCGCCGGCGAACGGCTCCAGCTGCCTTTAATCACCTTGGGTGTATTCACCGGGGATCTGGATGATATGGGCCGCCGAGTCTACGACTGGCAGTATGAGTATCTTTGGGACTACACAAACGGCGACTACTATGCCCGAACGAAATGGGCCGTGCCGTGGTTCTTCTGTTCGCGCAATCTTCAGGAGCAGTTTACCGCACGCCTGGCCTTCTTGGATATGGATGCCGACCTCATGCGTGCCATGGGCATGGAGATGCTCTGGGACGACGCCGGCTGGTCGAAATACCCGGGATGGCCGATCGAGGATTCGTATGCCGTGGTCTTCTCGCCGACGCATGAGGGCCCGGATTTCGCCGAGACCTTGCGCTACCTGGACAAGATGGACATGAAATGGCTGCTGTGGATGGCGGGCCGCCCGTCGGCGGGTTTGTTGGACACCAAGGTTGGGGCATGGGGCAACTTCCAATGGCGGACGGACGGTTTCGGCCGGTTCGGCCTCAAAGGGGAGCATGCGATCCGCGAACAGATCGAACGCTTTCTGCAGGCCAATCCACGGTGCTCGTTCCACACCTGTTGCGGCGGCAGCCGGTACGCGCACCAATTCGAGATTCAGCGCTATGCCGACGTCAATTACTTATCGGATATGGGACGGGGCGAGCAGACCAACCATTACTTCTCTTACCTCGAAGTGCCGGACAAGTGGGTGGATTTGCTTGAAGCGCTGCTTCAATCAGGGTCTAAATATAACCCGGACACCGGCCCCGGCATGCTCTCCATGGTGCCGGGATGGTACCTGCGGGCGGAGGGGCCGGAGCAGGACCAACTCCGGCGTCTGATGGAGATCTACCGATATCTCCGCCAGGAAGGTGTCACGGGACGCTGGTCGCACATGATGCATCCAGGGATTAAGAACGACGAAGAGTATTACTATGATCAACGGATCAGCTACGACGCCAAAAAGGCCTGTATCGTGCTCAAACACCGGCCCAAGGGAGAGGTCACGATTTATCCCAAGGGCCTGTTGCCCGAGCATGGGTACGAGGTCGGTTATGAGTGCTCGGAAGACCGTTCAACACGAACCGGCGCCGACCTTATGGCAACCGGTGTTGTCCTCACGGATCCCCCGCCGGGAGAATTGATCTACTTTGGTCTTTCGGACATGCCGGGGGCGGGACGCGACGCGACCCCTCCAACGGCGCCGGGACGAGCGTTCGCCCGCTGTGAAACCAACATCGGCCACAGCGGTGTCGCAGTCTACTGGTCACCAGGTTTCGATGATAACTGGATAAGCCTCTATGAAGTGAGTCGCGACGGGAATGTCATCGGTAAAGTAAGCATTGGAACTTACTACTTCGACCACAGTCCGGGTTGGAACATCAACGCGCCTTATGCCGTTCGCGCCGTGAATGGCGAGGGCAAGACAAGCGAGTGGACTTCCGCGGAACGGATGCGTGACGGCCCGAACGCGTATGCAGCCCTCGGCGGGCATTTTTCGCAGACTGGCCGCGATGGGTGGAAGGCGGAAACCAGTGCAGACGGCCGCACGTTCGTAGGCATGACATGGGTGCCGCCCACAAGAAGCGCCGCGGGCGATCTCGGCGGCACGCCGAATCAGCCGGGGGGAGTTGAAGGTTATTGGGAGGGACCCGGCCAGGCGAGGGTAGGACGAGGTTGGCAGCAGGCCTCTCAGGAGGCCGTCTGTGTCCGCGCATGGACCGCGCCGACAGCGGGAGAAGTCACCGTCGTTGGTCGTGTGATAAAGGAGTGCTACCGGCAGGCGATGGGGAATCCGTTACACGTCCGAATACTTCACAACGACACTCAAGTATGGCCCGAACAGGGATGGGCTGAGGTGCCTATCAACAGCTTGCGGGGCATCATGCATCATTCTTGCCGTGATGTCGCTGTCGGCGACACGATTCGATTCGTACTGGACCGCGGAACGTCTCCCGATACGGACATCATCGCCTGGATGCCGAGGATCGTGTACGCGACTCCGGATTCCGCACGACAGGGCACCTGCCTTCGCATTCTATGCGGAGCGAAAGAAGATTACACTGACCATACGGGTAATGTGTGGTCCCGGGACGCCTTCTTCACAGGAGGGGATGCGGTATCAACAAGCGCGCCTGTGCGCAATGCGTCGCCAACGGACGACGACCAGGAACTCTATCAAAACGGTCGAACGGGGCGTGACTTCACCTACGCCGTTCCAGTGGAACCGGGAATTTATGCTCTACGGCTAAAGCTCGCGGAAATCCAGTACGCGTGGTCGTTCGAGCGCCCCTTTGACCTGAGCATCAATGGGCGCCGCGTGCTCGACAACTTCGACGTCTGCCAAGCCGCACACGGGCCTAACATAGCCTATGAGCGCGTTTTTCGCCATCTGGTTCCCGACGAAGAAGGCAGACTGGTTCTCCGATTCACCAGCGGATTTGAACCTATGCAGAAGACGGACAAGGCGCTCGTCCAAGCCATTGAGATCCTTCCAGAAGCGAGACAGGTGGTTCGCATCGACGCTGGCGCTGACAAGGAGTTTATTGACTGGAACAGCTTCATATGGAGCGCCGACGCGCAGTTCGACGGCGGAACCGCTATTCAGTCTGAAGCGCCGGTGAGCCAGGCCTCGCCCACGTTGTACGACCAGGCGTTGTACCAGACCGCCCGCAGCGGCAACACATTCGGCTATTCCGTCCCCCTGCTGCCCGGGGTGTACACAGTCCAACTCAAGTTTGCGGAGCTATGGCTCAACGACTTGGGCCAACGACCGATGCGCATCGAGGTCAACGGCCGCGTCGTGCGAGAGAGTTGGGACCCTGCCCAAGCCGCCGGCCAAGCGGGCATGGCCGCAGACGTCCGAGTGGAGGGTGTCACGCCTGACGCTCACGGCGAGATCACGATCCGCATGCAGGCTATGGGACTTAATGACGCCATCCTGCAGGGCATCCAAGTCGAGTGATCCACGGCCGCGCGGTGTCGTCGCTGAAGGTCCGTCCACCTGGCGGGGGTGGGATTCGAATTCGCGACCGGGGTCCAAGTCCCGTGACCCAGGACTTGACGACATGTTCATCGAGTCGGGCAAAGAGGTCAGCCGTGTCGAGGGATATGTTGCCTGTCGTGTCCAACATGAGAATGGGCAATCCGTTCCAAATGAAAGAGGGTATACTGCCCTTGCTCCTTCAGGCTTGGTCAATTGGCTCAGGCCAGAATCGGACGCTGAACGCAATGCAACTCGTCAGAGCCGGTTTACAGCTGATTCTTGACACTACTCTACTTGGTTTTCGTTGGTCATGCTGGCGTGGCCGTCGGTGTTTTCGATTGCTCCATGTTCCTATTCTTACAGGTCATCGATGCGTTGGTCTGTGCGTTGGGCTTCTTTCTTGGCCTGTTTCAGGATGGTTTCTTCGGCGGCGAGGTCGCGGGGGTTGGTGTTTGGGTGGGTGCGCATGCGGGCCAGGCGTTGTGCGGAGTTGTAGGTTAGCGCGCGGCCTGCGGTTACCCCCGATTTTAGGACCACGGGCATAAGTGGAATCTGCGTCCTTA
>DAOLNV010000135.1 GCA_035416745.1 Candidatus Hydrogenedentota bacterium
ACCGGCCCGCGAGGGGCACGCGCGAATAGCTTGGAACACGTTGCTCGGCTGCCCGTGACGCCGCGCCGGAAGCCCAAGCCTCAATAGTCACAAGCCTTTGCGGAATGTGCGGTTATGCCGCCGCGAAGACGGTATCGCATGGAGAACGCCATTGGCGCCTATCCTTATTCCTGCTCCGGAGCGGTAGCCGAGCTGCCCGCACGGTAGCCGGCGAGGTCCAGGGTGACAAAACGATAGCCCGCGCCGCGGCAGCCCGCTACGATCTTCTCGCGCATGCCCGCGTCGAGCAGCCTTGGAATATCAGCATGATCCACCTCGATGCGGCACAGGTCGCCATGATGCCTCGCGCGGTACTGCCGCAAGCCCAGCGACTTCAGCACCTCTTCCGCCTGTTCGACTCTCGAGACAGCCTCGCGCGAGACTCGCATACCCGTGGGAAACCGCGATGCCAGGCAGGCAAACGATGCCTTGCCGGCCGTGGGCAGTTTGCGCCTCCGGCTCAAGAGGCGTATGTCTTCTTTTGAAAGGCCGGCTTCCTGAAGCGGCGCCGCGACGGCATGTTCCCTGGCGGCCTGGTGGCCGACGCGCGTCGGGTCAAGAGCATCCTCGGCAATAGCGCCATACGCTACCACGGCAACGCCGTTCTTTTTCGCGTACTTTTCCATCTGTTGAAAGAGCTCGATCTTGCAGTGGTAACACCGCATGGGCCCGTTCTGGAGGTATTCCTCGAGCTCGAACTCGTTGGTCTTGATAATGGCAAGGTTCCAGCCGCGCTCTCGGGCGAGCGCTCTTGCGGCGGCCAGCTCGGAACGGGGGATGCTGGGCGAATCCGCGATGACGAGCTCGGCCCGGCCGCCAAGCACCTCGTGCGCCACATCTGCCAGATACGTGGAATCCACCCCGCCTGAATAGGCCACCACCACGCTCCGGTAGGCGGCAATTGTCTTCTTCAGCAGCTCTTCCTTGCGCAGGGCTGTCTCCGGAATGCCTGTTTCCGTTTCACTCATCGATCGTTCCTGTGGCGAGATCGCCTCGAATACCTTCTATCCTTACGCGGGCGAATTCGTTATGCATCCTTTTAGCCGAACGCGCGGCAACACGGATATAATTCCCTGTATACCCTTCCCACCAGCCGTCCTGCTCGTGCTCGAACAGCACCTCGACAGCCGCGCCGAGATAGCGTTCGTAGAAGGCGCGCCGCTTACGTGCGCTGATGCGCCGCACCTTGGCGCTGCGCCAGTTGGCCGCTTTCGGGTCGACCTTCTCCGGAATGCGCTGCGCCGCCGTGCCGTCGCGCTCGGAGTATTTGAATACATGAGCGTAGGCGATAGGGGTATCGCGCAGTACTGCGCACGTCTCCTCGAAATCCGCCTCGGTCTCGCCCGGCATGCCTACCATGATGTCGGTTCCGATGCACAAAGCCGGCACTCGGCAATAGGCTTTTTCAATGAAGTCCACGAATTCGCTGCGCGTGTATTTGCGTTTCATGAGGCGCAACACCTTGTCCGAACCCGATTGCAGAGGGATATGCAGGTACGGAACCAGGGCATGGTCCGGAGCCGCCATGCAGCCGAGCAGTTCCTCCGGTATCGTCGTTGGCTCGATCGAGCTGATCCGGATACGGCGCAGTCCCTGCAGGTCGTTTAAGCGGTTTACCACGTCGGCGATGTCGAGCCCCTGGTCGTTGTAGCAGCCGAGATTGACGCCCGTGAGCACCAGTTCTTTCGCGCCCCGCGCGACCAAGGCGCGGGCTTCGTCGAGCAAGTTGTCCATCTCGCGGCTGCGGTTCCGTCCGCGCGCAAACGGTATCGCACAGAAACTGCACATAAAGTTGCAGCCGTCTTGGATCTTGAGATTTGTCCGGCGTTCAATGAGCGCATCGCCCGCGAACGGGATCGTGAAATCGTGGCGTTGAATCCGATCGCGGACAATCAAGGGGGTCTCATTTTTCCCCTGCGCGGCGAATTCGAGCACCCGCATTTTTTCCTGGTTGCCGCAGATGAGATCGATTCCTTCGATCTCCGCCAGGGCACGGTAGCCGGTCTGCGCGTAGCACCCGATCACCGCCACGTACGCCTTGGGGTTCTTGCGAATGAACGCCCGGATGAGCTGGCGTGATTTGGCGTCGGCCTCCCGCGTCACCGTACAGCTATGCACGATACCCAGATCCGCCGGCTTCCCGAACGGCACGATTTCGTAACCCTCGCGGCGCAGCAAATCCATCAGTATCCCGCTCTCGGACTGGTTCAGGCGGCAGCCCAGCGTGTGGACCGCGGCCCTGCGCCTGCCCTCGCGCGGCGCCGGATTATGTACAGATGCGCATTCGGCCATGGTTTCTATACCGTCTTTTCACTCGTCTTGATTGCCCATTCGGTCAAGAGGCGCACGCCATATCCCGTGGCGTGCTTCGGATCCAGATAGGGGATATTCTTGCCGCCCCACGCTGTTCCGGCAATATCGAGGTGCGCCCAGGGCGTATCGCCCACGAAATGTTTCAAGAAACAGCCGCCCACGATGGTGCCCGCTTCTTTCGGAGGCCCGATATTGCAGATGTCGGCATGGGCGCCTTCGAGCAGCTTGTCGTAATCGTCCCAAAGCGGCAAGCGCCAAACCCGCTCGCCCGTAACGGCCCCCGCCGCCTCGAGGGACTCGGCCAAGGCATCGTCATCGGACATCAAGCCCGCCGCGTAGTGTCCCAGCGCCACAACGCATGCTCCGGTAAGGGTCGCAAGGTTTACCACATGGTCCGGCTGGTGCTCCCGGATGGTGTACGCGAGTGCGTCGGCCAGGATCAGGCGGCCTTCGGCGTCAGTATTGTTCACCTCGATCGTCTTCCCGTTGTATGCGCGGACCACGTCGCCGGGTTTCTGGGCATGGCCGCCGGGCGTGTTCTCGCACGCAGGGACGACACACACCACGTTGAGGGCGGGTTTCAGGGCGGCGATGGCGCGAAATGCCCCGAATACCGCCGCCGCGCCGCACATATCAAACTTCATCTCGTGCATGCCCTGGACCGGCTTGAGCGAGATGCCCCCCGTATCGAACGTCACGCCTTTGCCCACAAACGCGACGGTCTTTGTGGCAGCGTCATGCTTGTAGTGGAGCACCGAAAGCGTAGGTGGTTCGGCACTGCCCCGCGCAACCCCGAGAAATGCGCCCATCTCAAGCTCTTCCAACTGGTCCCGATGCAGCACCTCGCCTTCGCAACCGGCGTCTTCCGCCATTTCAAGCGCTGCGCCCGCCAGGCGGGACGGCGTCATGTCGTTTGCAGGCGTATTGGCCAGATCGCGCGCCCAGTTCGTGCTCTGGCAGGCGATCCGCGCTTGTTCGCACCGCCGTGCGGCCAGGTGGGCGCCCGACTCCACGACTATCGCTATCGCATCGACCGGTTGCGGAGCCGGCTCGTCGCTTTTGCGCTCCTTATATTGGTCAAACCGGTACTGCCCGAGCATGACGCCGTCGACGAATCCGTGGGCATGCTCAGCGATGAGAGCGGCGTCGAAGGCAGCCATCGCGACCCGGTGTGCGCCCAGCAATTCGGACGCTTTGCCGGCGGACCGGCGCACGGTCTCGGCAGTGCAGGCGTTACGTTTCCCGAGTCCCAACAGCACCACGCCATCGTATACGCCGCTTGCGGACGGTAAAAAGCACACTTCCTGCGGCTTGCCGCGCACGGTCTCCTTCTCGCGAAGCCGCGCGATTGCGCGCGTATCGGCATCATCGAGCAACGGGCTGTCGCCGCCGGCGCCGTCCTCGAAAACAGGCACGGCCAGCGCGCACCGGCCTTCCGGAAACGTGAATTTCGCGCGCGACACGACCTTGACGTTCATGTCTGTTCTTGCCTCCGTGTTCGATGCCTCGTCCTACCCGCTAGCGGGCGGGGGCGGTTGCGCCGGTGAGCCGTTCAGCTTCGAGCCAGTGATTGCGAAAACCCGTAATACGCACATCCACCAGATCGCCGATCTCAAGTTCGGGCCCGGGCACGCTCACCGGCCGGAAACCTTCCGTGCGGCCGTTCATTACCCCCTGCTGGCGCAGGTGCGCGCCGTCAATGAGCACCTCGTGAGTCGTGCCCGCCAACGCGCGCAATTGCTCCCCGGTGATGCGTTCCTGAAGTCCGAGGACTTGTGCCAGGCGCGTTTCCTTGACCTCGCGAGGCACATCGTCTTCCATCTTCGCCGCGCGCGTGCCCGGCCGCACCGAGTATTTGAACGCGAATATCTGGCTGAACCGCACTTCTTCCATCACACGCAGGGTCCAGGCGAACTCTTCCTCGGTTTCGGTCGGGAATCCGACGATGATGTCCGTGCTGATCTCGATGTGTGGGTTGATCGAGCGCATATAGCGCACCTTATCGAGATACTCCTCGATGGTGTGGCGCCGCCGCATCAGCTTGAGAACGCGGTTACCGCCCGCTTGAAACGGCAGGTGAACGTGGTTGCAGATGGTCTTGCGCTCCGCCATCAGGTCTGACAGGCGGCTGTTCCAATCTTTCGGATGGGGCGACGTGAACCGCAGACGGTTCAGACCGTCGAGCCGCGACACGGCGTCCAGCAACTCATAGAATCCCGCTTCGCCCGCCTTGTACGAATTCACGTTCTGGCCCAGCAGCCAGATTTCCTTCGCGCCTTGGCCAATCATGGCGCGGGCTTCGCGCAGTATGTTGCCGGGCTCGCGGCTGACCTCGCGGCCCCGCGTGTAGGGGACGACACAAAACGAGCAGAAGTTGTCGCAGCCCTTCGTGATGGCGATGTACCCTCTGCACCCTTCGAGGGCCACCTGCTCGAGGCGTTCTTCGGGGATGAAGTTCTGCACCTTCTGCTTCCCTGAGAGCCACTCGGTGTTCAAAACCCGTTCGCCTCGCTCGGCGGCCGCGATCATCTCGGGCAGGTCAAAATAGTTGTCAGGACCAAAGACCATATCCACGCATTTTTCGCGTTTGAGGATGGCCTCGCCCTCCTGTTGCGCCACGCATCCCGCCACGCCGATGATCATCTGCGAACCGTTCTTCTTGAGGTTTCGCAGGCGGCCCAGGAGGCTGTACACCTTGTTTTCCGGGTTCTCGCGCACCGAGCATGTGTTGACCAGCACGACGTCGGCGTTCGCCGGGTCACCGATCATTTCGTAGCCCGCCGCTTCGAGTACTTTCGCCATCCGCTGGCTGTCGTGTTCGTTCATCTGGCAGCCAAACGTCTGGATATGTGCGCGCTTGCTCATGATTCCTTGTAACAGCCCTGATTATCAGAATAGCGTTCCGCACCGTGCCCGTAAGGACGGTCACTGCACCGAAACGGCCACGAAGAACAGAATATCATACCATCCAAACACTACCGATCCAATCCAAGGACCCTGCGCGAGCACCCTGCGCGCAATTGATGAAATGGCGGGCAGGAGACCCCTATCCCGTTGAACAGAGGGCCGGACCGCGCGCGGCGCCTGGGCTTGGAGCACCGGCAGCCGGGTCAGTCAACCGTTACCGGATGCCCGCTGCGCACCGATTCCTCAATAGCGCAAATGGCCTTCGTGACCTGCAGCCCGTCGCGCCCCGTGACCAACAACTCCTTGCCGTCGCGGACGCATTCGGCGAAGTGGCGAATGCTCTCCGCCGCGAATCCCATTTGGCGCCCGTAGACCGTGGGCATCACCAGGATATCGGGATACGAGGCCTCTTTCCCGGTGTACTTCTCGAGCGTGCGGTTGTGCGACGCATCCATATAGATGGCGCCTTTGCTGCCCACGACCTCGCACTTCAGATCAATCAGGCTGGGTTGCGAGTCAGGCAATATCCATGAATTCTCGAGTTGCGCCGTCGCGCCCGCTCGAAAATGGAGCGTCGCTTGATAGTAGTCGGGCGTATCGATACCCATGTTCTTGAGCACTTCGGACCGTGCCACGGCATATACCCGCGTGACTTCGTCGTCCAGCAGCCACCGGATCGTGTCGATACTGTGGCTTCCGATAAACCACATGACGGTGGACTGGCCCGCCCATGAGAGCATTTTCGACGGCACATGAACACGGTCGCTCAGGCGGTAGTAAACGTGTTGCGGCACGCCGATGTCGCCGTTTTGAATCGTCTGGCGCGCCTTGTACAGCGGAGGACTCCATCGCGCGTGGAAATCGACCATCAACTTCACGCCGGCCTTCTCGGCAGCCATCACGATGGCCTCGCATTGCTGGACGGTCATGGCGAGGGGCTTTTCGCAGAGGATGTGTTTGCCGGCTTCAGCGGCTGCCAGGGCGATCTCCGCGTGCGCGAAATCCGGCGTCACGATGGACACGGCCTGTATCGCATCGTTGGCCAAGAGTTCACGGTAGTCCATGTACGCCGCCGCGGCGGTCGCGTTGGCGAGGGCCTCGGCCCGGCCGGCCACGAGGTCCGCCACGCCCAGGACCCGGACCCCGTGCATCGCGGCGTAGGTTCGCGCGTGGACCGTCCCCCACGTTCCCGTGCCGATAATGCCTATGCCAAGCACGCTCATGACGCCACTCCTTCCCGCGCGGCACCCTCCCCGGCCCGGAGGCAGCCGAAGGCCTCAGAAACCCGGCCGGCACCCCGCTTCCTCCAGACAATCGCGCAGCTCCGGCAACCGCTCCTGCGGACACAGCAGCTGATTGTCATGGCCTTCCCGGTAGGCCACCGTTTCCTGCGGCAGAATATCGTGGCCCGCGATATAGAGAGATTGATACCGTGCCTCGCGGCGAATGGCATCAATCGCCGCGCAATCCGCCGCTTCGAGTATCTCGACGGCGATGATAGGCCGCAGGGTGCTCAACACTAGCCGGGCTCCGCCCAACACGGCATGCTCGAAGCTCTCCACATCAATGCGCAATACGTCCATCCGGCACAAGCCGGCCTCCCGCGCAAACTGGTCCAGGTTCGTTACGGGCATGTCGAGTGTAATGGCGGTACCAAACCGGTGCAAGTTATCCGCCGACGGCGCATGCCAACAGGCGCGGACCGCAGCTCTCCCCGGGACCCGCGAATCGCACGGCGTCGTACCGGGTTTCGCCGGAGCCTGCACGGCGATCAGGGGTCAGGCGCGGCGTTTCACCTTCTGGCTGACATGTGCTAAGCTTGGGCTATGCGTGCGCGGTGTTTTCCGGCCGGGCGCGGCGTCCGGCTGAGCGGAGGAGAGAGCCATGCCCGAGTATTTTCCGGAAGTGAGCAAGCCCATCAAGTATGAGGGGCCGAAATCGAAAAACCCCCTTGCGTTCAAGCATTACAACCCGAAGAAGAGAATCCTTGGCAAGACCATGGCCGAGCATCTGCGGTTCTCGGTGTGTTATTGGCACACGTTCAAGGGCCTGGGCAGCGACCCGTTTGGTCCTGGCACGATGTTGCGCAGCTACAACAAGCCGGCGGACCCGATGGCGCAGGCCGAGGCGACCATGCATGCCGCGTTCGAGTTCTTCACGAAGCTGGGGGCCGGGTTCTGGTGCTTCCACGACCACGACATTGCGCCCGAGGGCAGGACGCTCGCGGAGAGCAACAAGAACATCGATAAGATGGTCGCGCTGGCCAAGAAGCTTCAGCGTCAAAC
The DNA here is from genome assembly GCA_035416745.1 of Candidatus Hydrogenedentota bacterium. Lineage (NCBI taxonomy): Bacteria > Pseudomonadati > Candidatus Hydrogenedentota > Candidatus Hydrogenedentota bacterium. Next base: position 7,545 of record DAOLNV010000135.1, read on the forward strand.
CGGCGTGAAGCTGTTGTGGGGCACGAGCAATCTGTTCTCGAACCGGCGTTTCATGGCCGGAGCCGCGACGAATCCGTCTCCCGAGATCTATGCTTATGCCGCGAGCAAGGTGAAGAGGGCCCTCGAAGCAACCAAGGAGCTCGGCGGCGCGGGGTACGTGTTCTGGGGCGGGCGCGAAGGCTACGATACGCTGCTCAACACCGACATGAAACGCGAACTCGACCATCTCGGCCGGTTCCTGTGCCAAGCGGTGGAGTATAAGCAGAAGATCGGGTTCAAGGGCCAGTTCTATATTGAACCCAAGCCCAAGGAACCTACCAAACACCAGTACGATTTCGACGCGGCCGCGTGCCACGCCTTTCTGCAGAAATACGGGCTCGTAGACCACTTTAAACTGAACATCGAGTCGAACCACGGGACCCTGGCGGGACATACGTTCATACACGAACTCGAGTATGCCGCCGCGAACGGCATCCTCGGCTCGGTCGACGCCAACCGCGGCGATTTGCTCATCGGATGGGATACGGATCAGTTCCCGACCGACATCCGCGAATGCACTCTGGCGATGTACGTTATCCTGAGGGCAGGGGGATTCAAGACGGGCGGATTGAACTTCGATGCGAAGGTGCGGCGGCAGTCCGTGGACGCGCTCGACCTGTTTCATGCACACATCGGGGCGATGGACGCGTTTGCGCGGGGCCTTGAGAACGCCGCCAGATTGCTCGCGAGCAAGAAGCTCGAGGATTTCATCAGGAAACGCTATGCGGGATGGGACAAAGGCCTTGGCGCCAAGATCGAGGCCGGCAAGCTGGACTTTGAGGCCCTCGAGGCATATACAATGGAGCATGGCGAGCCGAAGGTCCAAAGCGGCCGTCAGGAGATGCTCGAGAATATCCTGAACGAATACCTGTGACGGGGGCGATAGCGCCCCTGTTCCGGCGGGGAGTCCCGGGGGAGAGGACTCCCCGAGTTCCTTTTTAGGGGAAAATTGGAGGATAGCCGGGTCATCTCACCGGTTTGCCGATGCGCGCAGCTCGCGCTATTCAGGCAGACAAGCAGGGGGCAGAAGAACGCCGAGGCGGCGCCGGCGAGCCCGGGGGAATGGCCCCTTCCCTTGTTGTTCGCGGCGGTCGGACGCGTTCATCCCGGCCCGGCTGGATAAGCGTGACAGGTTCAGACGCTTGTGAAAAGGCGAGCCGCCGCGGGGAGCGGCGGCTCAAATCGCCTCCGGGGTGTGTGCATGGGGCTGTTATGGGTATGCCCTGGAGGCCGGCGAACGTATAGATACGCGCGGTCCTTACATCACCAAGGCCATCACGCGGCAAATGGGCAACTCGCCCGGGAACCGCACGAACTCGACATGGCCGTCCATGTAGAGCACGTTGCTGCCGCCGGGAATGTGGTTGAATTGATCGGCCTCGACACTGGCGATGTCCCACATCACAGAGAGTTCGCTCTGCGCGAGGGCGCCCCCCGACGGGTTATTGATGTCGGTGATGAAGAAGCGCTCGATCCCTTCGCGCAAACGGTACATGGTGCGCTCGGGGCCGCCCATCAGGCTGGCCACAGTGATGTCCTGGTCGGCCTTGGCGGTGCCTACGAAGTTGGCGTCTTCTATCGCGTCGACGGTAGTCAGGAAGGCCACCAGCGCTCCGGGATCGAGGTTCATCCCCATGAGACCAACCACGATGGCGGTCTCGTCCTGGCCGGAAAGGGCGGCAAGCCCGCCGTCATTCACATCGCCGCCGGGCCACGAAATCATGTCTTCGCTCAAGGCCCAGCCCAGGTAGACATACGACGTCGAGTTGAACTTGCAGGGCAGAATCTCCTCGCTGGGGTCGTTGAACCTGCGCCATTTGCGTTCAATCGCCTCCCTACCGGCTGAGTCCGACGGGCAGATGAGCACGTTGGCGTCGGTGAGGTATTCGGGGTACACCTGCATGCCCTCGAAGAAGATGTGGCCGGCCCAAGGCCTGTCGCATACGCCCCACGTGCCTGCGGTACCATCCTCTTTTCCTTCACCGTGGGTCGAGATGCTGGGCCATTTCTCGCCCTTTGCCTCGTTGGCATACATCTTGAAGACCAGGCCCAGTTGCTTGAGGTTGTTCGCGCAACTCGCGCGGCGTGCGGCTTCGCGGGCCCGCGCCAACGCCGGCAGAAGAATCGCGGCAAGGATGCCGATGATGGCGATGACCACGAGCAACTCGATCAGTGTGAATCCTTTTTTGTTCATGGCTACTCTCCTT
>DAOLNV010000136.1 GCA_035416745.1 Candidatus Hydrogenedentota bacterium
GACGATGGCGAACTGTTCGAAGACAAAATGCAGCGCCTCACCGAAACCCTGGGCCAACAATTCATTGAAGCCGAGAAACTTGACGAGGCCATCCGAGGGAACCTGCGGAGACTTGGCTATGAGCTATGATCCTTCAGTGCCGTTCGATGAATTACCCCCGCTGCTGCCGACGACCGAGGTGGAGTCAAAAGCGGTTCTCAAGCAGTGTCTCACCGCTACCCGCGCGCTCGCTGAGCTAAAAGGGGCAGGTGGACTGATTCCAGACCAATCTATTCTCATTAATGCCATCCCTTTACAGGAAGCGATGATGAGTTCTGAGATCGAAAATATCGTCACAACGCAGGACGAGCTTTTCAAGGCCGCAATTGACGAATCCTCAGTTGCCGATCCACAGACGAAGGAAGTTCTTCGCTATCGCACCGCACTGAGACACGGCTACGAAGCACTGCACGACAAGCCACTGTCGCTCGACTTGATTCTGAGTGTGTGCCGCGTGTTACGCGATCAACCATCCCTCGAATTTCGCTCCGAAACCGAGCGTGTCGTCATTGCCAATCCTCAAACTCACGACATCATCTATACTCCACCCCCTGGCGGCCCTGGCCTGGTTGATAAGCTTCGCAACCTTGAGGCCTACCTTCTAGCACGGGAAGGTCCCGATCCGTTGATTCGAATGGCCGTCGGGCACTACCAGTTTGAGGCCATTCATCCGTTCACGGACGGCAACGGACGCACCGGCCGCATTCTAAACATCCTTTATCTCCTCCACGCGCGGCTGCTCGACATCCCGGTGCTCTATCTCAGCCGCTTCATCATTCAGAACAAGGCCGAATACTACCGGCTGTTGCGGGGCGTCACCGAGGGCGGTGACTGGGATACATGGCTTATCTACATGCTCCGGGGCATCGAGGAAACCGCCTATTGGACTTGCGGCAGAATCCGCGCAATCCGCCAGCTTCTGGACCACACAGCCGAGCGTTGTCGGAAGGAATTGCCAAGGGTGTACTCCAGGGAACTGGTCGACCTCATTTTTCGCCAGCCCTACTGCAAGATTGGCTTTCTCGTGGAAGAGGGGCTCGCCGAGCGGAAAACCGCCTCTAAGTACCTCCGCGAATTGGAGCAAATTGGCATTCTAGCCGGAGAGAGAATAGGGCGCGAGGTCGTTTTCAAGCATCCCGCGCTTCTGAAGGTGCTCGCGGCATGAGGACTCAACAACTAACGTGTCCCTGCGGTGTACATTTGGCCAGAACATGTCCAATTTCTCGCTCATATTGGACACGTCGACGAAACATGTCCACGGCATGGACATGTCCCTCGGGATATGTCCATTTTGCCGCCAGACATGGACACAATAGCTGCTGGGCCGCGACCGCTGAGAAAGAGGGCTTGGTCCAGACTACAGCCAAGCCGTCTTTCCACACTCGAAAGACAGGTTGTACCAGCAACAAGGATTTGCAGGGATTCGCTTATGGAAACTGAGTGGACTTCTGTAAAAATTAGCGATTTGAGCGATCCCTGCTATGGCAGAATCATTCGCAAGAAGGATATGCTCCCCTCTGGCTACCCGATATGGAATGGCTACAGCATTTCGGGGTATCACAGCGATTTCATGTATGAGGAGCCGCAGGTTACCATTACCTGTCGAGGCGTTGGCGGGACTGGAAATATTCATATGACGCCTCCCAAGTGCTGGGTAACGAACCTTGCGATTGTCATGAGGATCCGCGACGAGAACGTCTTACATAAGCCATTCTTCTATTGGGCAATGACCGCTTCTGACAGGTCGCAGCTCATAACAGGGTCCGCACAGTCTCAGATAACGATTAATCATCTCGCCCAACACAAACTCATGCTCCCTCCCCTCGCCGAGCAGAAGGCGATTGCGCACATCCTGGGGACGCTGGACGACAAGATCGAGTTGAACCGGCGGATGAACGAGACGTTGGAGGGGATGGCGCGGGCGCTGTTCAAGTCGTGGTTCGTGGATTTCGACCCGGTCATTGACAACGCCCAGGCCGCGGGCAACCCCATCCCCGAAGAATTCCGCGACCGCGCCGCCCAACGCGCCGAAGCCGCCCAATCCGCCGCATCCCAGGGCCGCCCCTTCGGCCTCCCCAAACCCCTCGCCGCCCAATTCCCCAACGCCTTCCACGACTCCGACCTCGGACCCATCCCAAGAGGGTGGAGAGACGGCGTTGTAGGTGACATTGCTAAACAGGCCATCGGGGGACAATGGGGAAAAGACAAGCCATCTGACGAACTGGTACCTGCAATCTGCTTGCGAGGGTGTGACATGGAGGCTCTTCGCAATATCGGCTTCGCGCCAGCCGCGCCGACCAGATTCGTTAAGCCGAAGGCCGTTGAGACCCGGTTGCCCACAGAAAAGGACGTTCTAATTGCTGCTTCTGGGGCTGGTCCCTGCGGCCGTCCGCTATGGTGTTCTTCTTTGCTAGCAAGTCTCTACGAATTGCCGGTAATCTATTCAAACTTTGTTAAACGGCTCACCACTTTTAGTACTGCGCATGCCGTCTATTTGGATCGTGTGCTAATTGGCAAGTTTGAAAACCGTACAATCCATGATTTCATAAATGGCACGTCTGTGCCCAATCTAGATGCCGAGGGGCTTTTAACAGGATGCACGGTCTTGGTCCCGTCCGATGATGCTCTGAATGCTTTCCTGCATCTGTGCCGACCTACCTTCGCCAGCCTCTACTCAAAGGGAAACGTTACCCTGTCCGCCCTCCGCGACACACTGCTGCCGAAGCTGTTGTCGGGCGAACTGCGGGTGAACGACGCGGAGAAGTTCACGGAGGCCGCGTTTGATGGAATATGACCCGGTGATACACCATCGGCGTTCCATCCGTCTGGAAGGGTACGACTACACGGAGACGGGCGCGTATTTCGTAACCATGTGCGCCCAAAACGGCGCGTGTCTGTTCGGGGAGGTGGTTGACGGGGAAATGCGGCTGAATGATGCGGGGCGTATGGTCCAAGCGATATGGGATGAATTGCCCGTTCATTACCCCGGCCTCGATACACATACATTTGTAGTCATGCCAAACCACGTACACGGGATTATCCTCGTAGGGGCGGCCCCCCGTGGCCGCCCGGATGCAGGCCAGGGACGGGGGCATGGGCAGGCACAGGGGCCAGGGCAGGCACAGGGGCCTGCCCCTACAGGGGCTGCCGATGATCTGGCGGGTTCGGGGCAGGCACAGGGGCCTGCCCCTACGGGGGCTGGTGATGATCTGGCGGGTTCAGGGCAGGCACAGGGGCATGGGCAGGCACAGGGGCCTGCCCCTACGGGGGCTGCCGATGATCTGGCGGGTTCAGGGCAGGCACGGGGGCCTGCCCCTACGTTGGGTCTGGCGGATGCCGTTCACCGGTTCAAGACTTTGACGACGCGTGAATATGTCCGCGGGGTCAACCAACACGGTTGGCCAGCGTTTGACCGGCGGCTATGGCAACGCAATTATTACGAACACATCATTCGCAACGACGACTCTCTTAATCGAATTGTGAGCTACATCGCGGACAATCCCGTGCAATGGGCTGTTGATCGGCAGAACCCTGCGGTGGCGTGCTGCAGCACGCCCCGCCCAATCGACCGCCCATGGCATGTTTGACCGAATCCAATGTCGAGCAGGCCGCGCTGGCCTCGATGAAGTGATGAAGAATCTGGCGGGGAAGAGAGAAGGCCGGTATAAGTGGAAGCTTTTCGTAATAGTAGTTGGATTAACCCCAAAGGTTAAAACTTTTTGCATAATCTGTCATTATCATGTATATTGAGTTCAAGACGAGGAAACTGAGGAAGCAATGCGAGAGCTTCGCGGCGTTGCGCAACGCCTACGGCGAGGTGATTGCACGACAGGTCGTGAAACGGCTCAACGCACTGAAGGCGGCGGATTGCATCGAAGACCTGGACCCGCTTCCGCCGGTTCGTTGCCATGCCCTGAAAGGGAACCGTCAGGGGCAGTACGCGATGAACGTAGGCCAGCCGTTCCGCCTGATTTTCGAGCCGCTGGATGAAACGCGCACTACGCGCGAGGAAAGAGGAGCAAGGCCGGAGTGTGGAGTCCGCATTCTGGGTATCGAGGATTACCATGGCTGAGATGAGGAAAGACAGGGGTTACGCGCCCGATATCGCCATTCCGCCAGGCGAAACTCTGCTGGAGTCCATAAAAGCCCTGGGCATGTCGCAGACGGAGTTGGCCCAGCGTATGGGCCGCCCTTTGAAGACCATCAACGAGATAATCAAGGGGAAGACGGCGATTACGCCGCAGACCGCGATGGAGCTTGAGCGTGTGGTTGGGGCGCCTGCCCGTTTCTGGCTTCGGCTTGAGATGGATTACCAGGAGGCCTTGGCTCGATTGGATGAGCGGAAGGCGCTCGAGGAGGACAAACCGCTGCTCAAACGGTTCCCTTATACGGAAATGGCTAAGAAAGGCTGGCTTGCATCCACACGCAGTTGGGAGGAGAAGATCCGGTTACTGCGCGCCTTCCTTGGCGTGGCCACGCTGGACACCCTTCCCAATGTGGAGGCGGTGGCCTATCGAAAGGCGCAGAAAGTCAAGGCCAGCCCCGAGGCATTGAGCGTTTGGCTCAGAAGAGGGGAACTTCTCGCCCAAGAGATGGATACAGCGCCCTTTTCCAAGGCGGGATTCCGCGAGGCGCTGAAGAAGATCCGGCGTCTTACACGCGGCCCCTTGAAAACGGCCATAGAAAAGACGGTGGAACTATGTGCGGCCAACGGTGTCGCGGTCGTCTTCGTACCGCACCTGCCGAACACCTACGTGAACGGCGCCGCCCGGTGGGTGAAAACGGACAAAGCGCTTATCCAGTTGAGCATCCGGTACCGTTTCGAGGACGTTTTCTGGTTCACGTTCTTCCATGAGAGCGGGCACATTCTGTTGCATGGTACGAAAGGTTTCTTTATTGATGTCGAGAAAGACGCGCGGTCGGAAGAAGAGAGACAGGCCGACGAGTTTGCACGGGACATGTTGATTCCCCAGGCAGATTTCCGTCGATTCACCAATTGCAGCCGGTTCGATGCCGCCAGTGTGAAAGCGCTCGCAAAAGAGGTCAAGGTCTGTGATGCGGTAGTAATAGGCCGATTGCAGCACGAACAGCAGGTTCCTTACAGAAGTGCGCTTAATGATCTCAAGCGCACGTTGGACTGGGAGAAGCATATTCCTGAAATGCCGTTTTCGGACGCGAGCTGAACCGGTAAGCGTCTAGAGGAGTAGCAGGGGGCCATGCCCGGCGTAACCGAATCGATTCTGGAAGAAGCCGTCCTGGAGTGGCTGGAGGGGCTGGGCTACGCGGTCGCTCACGGTCCTGACATTGCCCCGGGAGAGCGTGCCGCGGAGCGGCTGGACTACGCCGAAGTGCTGCTTGAAAAGCGCCTCCGTGCTGCCCTGGAGCGCCTCAATCCCGATTTGCCGTATGAAGCCATCGATGCGGCCGTCCGCAAGGTGACGCGCTTGCCCGCTCCGGCGCTGGTCGGCAACAACCACGCATTCCATCGCATGTTGGTGAACGGCGTCGATGTGGAATACCGGAACCCGGACGGCGGCGTGAGCTACGACAAGGCCCACCTGCTCGATTTTGCCGACGCGGACAACAACGACTGGCTGGCGGTCAACCAATTCACGGTCATCGAGGACAACCACCAGCGCCGGCCGGACATCGTGGTCTTCGTGAACGGGCTGCCCCTGGCCATCTTCGAGTTGAAAAATCCCGCCGACGAAAACGCCACGGTCTGGATGGCCTACAACCAGTTGCAGACCTACAAACACCAGATCCCTTCCCTGCTGGCCTATAACGCCACCCTGGTCATCTCGGACGGCACCCAGGCCCTCGTCGGCAGCCTGACGGCCCAGAAAGAGCGGTTCATGCCCTGGCGCACCATCGAAGGCGACACGTTGGCGCCGCCGGCCATCATGGAACTCGACGTGTTGGTAAAGGGCGTGTTCGAGAAGCGCCGGTTTCTCGACCTCGTGCGCCATTTCATGGTCTTCGAGGATCAGGGCGACGGGGAACTCATCAAGAAACAGGCGGGCTACCACCAGTTTCACGCGGTGAACACCGCCGTCGAGACCACCGTCGAGGCCGCAAGTCCCAAGGGCGACAAGCGGTGCGGCGTGGTCTGGCACACACAAGGCTCGGGAAAGAGCCTGACCATGGCGTTCTACGCGGGCAAGGTCATCCTCCACCCGAAGATGGAGAATCCCACGCTGGTGGTGTTGACCGACCGGAACGACCTCGACGACCAGCTTTTCGGCACGTTCGCCCGCTGCCACGAGCTCCTACGCCAGAAACCGGTACAAGCCAACGACCGGGAAGAATTGAAACGGTTGCTCCAGGTGGCGTCGGGCGGGGTAGTGTTCACGACCATCCAGAAGTTCTTCCCCGAAACGAAGGGGGAGGCGTACCCGTGCTTGTCCGAGCGGCGCAACATCGTGGTCATCGCCGATGAGGCCCACCGCAGCCAATACGATTTCATCGACGGGTTCGCGCGCCACATGCGCGACGCGCTGCCGAACGCGTCGTTTATCGGGTTTACGGGTACGCCCATCGAATTGACCGACAAAAACACGCGGGCGGTGTTCGGCGATTATGTCAGCATTTACGACATCCTGCAGGCCGTCGAAGACAAGGCGACGGTGCCTATCTATTACGAGAGCCGCCTGGCGAAACTGGCCCTGGACGAGAACGAACGCCCGCACCTGGACGAGGATTTCGAGGAAGCCACCGAAGGCGAGGAACTGACCCAGAAAGAGAAGCTGAAGACCAAGTGGGCCGCGTTGGAAGCCTTGGTAGGCGCGGAGAAGCGCATCAACCTGATCGCCGAGGACCTGATCGAACATTTCGAAGAGCGTCAGGCCGCCATGGAAGGCAAGGCCATGGTGGTCTGCATGAGCCGCCGCATCTGTGTCGAGTTGTACGATGCCATCGTCCGTCTGCGGCCCCAGTGGCACGACGAGGACGATACCAAGGGCGCGATCAAGGTCGTCATGACCGGTTCCGCCACCGACCCGGTGGCGTGGCAGCAGCACATCCGCAACAAGAAGGGCAGGGAGGACATCGCCAACCGGTTCAAGAACCCCGACGACCCGTTCAAGATCGTGGTGGTGCGCGACATGTGGCTCACGGGCTTCGACGTGCCCTGCCTGCACACCATGTACCTCGACAAGCCCATGCGGGGCCATACGCTCATGCAAGCCATCGCGCGGGTCAACCGCGTGTTCCGCGACAAGCCGGGCGGGCTGGTGGTCGACTACCTCGGCGTCGCGGCGGAGCTAAAACAGGCTCTGGCCAACTACGTCAATAGCGGCGGACGCGGCGAAACCGCCCTGAACAAGGAAGAGGCCGTCGCGCTCATGCTCGAACGGTACGAGATGTGCTGCGACCTCTTCTACGGGTTCGATTATTCGGTGTGGAAGACCGGCACGTCCGGCGACCGTCTGGCCCTGTTGCCGCCCGCACAGGAACACATCCTGGAGCAGGACGAGGGCAAAGAACGGTTCATGACAGCCGTTACCGACCTGTCCAAAGCGTTCGCGCTGGCCGTGCCGCACGAAGAGACCACGCGCATCCGTGACGACGTGGCGTTCTTCCAGGCCGTGCGGGCCGGTCTGGCCAAGATTACCGGCGAAGGGGATGGACCGGGCAAGACAGCTGAGGACATTGAGCACGCCATCCGGCAGATCATCTCGAACGCAGTGGCTTCCGATGAGGTTGTGGACATCTTCGCGGCAGCCGGGCTCAAGAATCCCGACATCTCAATTCTGTCGGACGAGTTCCTGGCGGAGGTGCGCGGCCTTCCCCAGCGCAACCTGGCCGTGGAACTGCTCCAGAAGCTCCTCAAAGGCGAACTGAAAGCACGGGCTAAGAAGAACCTGGTGCTGTCGCGGTCATTCGCCGAGATGCTTGAGAAAACCCTTCGCGCGTACCAGAACAGGTCCGTCGAGGCCGCCAAGGTCATCGAGGAACTCATCAAACTCGCCAAGGAACTCCGCGCAGCCGACAAGCGTGGGGAGGACCTGGGGCTCACCGAGGATGAGGTCGCCTTCTACGATGCCCTCGAAGTCAACGACAGCGCCGTGAAAGTCCTGGGCGACGACACCCTTAAGACCATCGCCCACGAACTCGTTGAGGCCATCCGCCGCAGCGTCACCATCGACTGGACGGTCAAAGAGAGCGTGCGGGCAAAGCTACGCGCCTACATCCGCCGCATCCTCCGCAAGCACGGCTACCCGCCCGACAAGCAGAAGAAGGCCACCGAGACTGTCCTCGCCCAGGCCGAACTCCTCTGCGCCGATTGGGCCGCGTGACCGCCGCCGCCTTGCCACGCGCATACATATAAGGCTGAAAAGTTATTCAGTAGGTGAACGATTGTGTTCTATTTTGTACTTGGACCGCGCGACTTTCGCCGTCTCGGTACGCACGTGTATATATAGCTGAAATTTTCTTCAGGTAGGGGAACGGGAGCAGACTAAACGGGTCTGGACAGCAGAATACCGGGCCAGAGCGCTGCCCCCCTCGGAAGGATAACCGACACCAATTGGCAAAGCCCAAGCTTAGCGGGCCGTAGGCCGCGCCCTTCGGACGGATTCGAACTTATCACGAAGTACCTCTTGCACATGAAATGAAACCTCCTGTTATTCGCGCCAGTGACTTGGGTCGCTTCTCGGGCTACTTCCAGGTTATGAACCGAAAGAAGCCCACGTACCGTTGTTACCTTATGGCGCCATGGCCCACACCTCGACCGCATACGTGAATCGAATGGTGTAGTGGAAGACGAGTTCAATGCGGATTGTCACGGATTGTCCCGGAAGCAGTTCCGTGATTCCGGCCTTGTCTTCCAGGTCATAGTAGAAGTCGCCGTTCTGCGTCGTGCCGCTCGCTTCCGGCATGTCCACACCGGCAGCGCTGATGACAAAGACGGCCTGCATGGGCGCCTCAATGGCATCAGCGGAGATGTTGGTAATGGTCAGATCCGCCGCGCTGATCATCATCCGCTTGATCGGGTCCATCATGTACACGCTCTCGTTGGCGGTGCTCATGGAGACGCGGCCGGTCACATCCTGGAAGCTAAGTTCCTCCATGCAGGTGACCTCGACATTGTCCGCTGACGTGTCCTCGCCATCCGTCACTTCCAGCTGCAGCACGTAGCTTCCGACCACATCCGGAGTGAACCAAGGAAGCGCCGTCGTCCGTCCGGAGATGTCGTCATTGGTCAGCCCGCTAAGAGCCGGCAAGGAGACAAAACTCCACATGAACGACAATGGCTGAGGCCCGCTATCCGGGTCATAACTGCCCGAGCCATCGAGATAGGCGGCTGCACCATACGCCACAGTCTGGTCTGCCCCGGCATCGGCAACCGGCGGCACGTTCTCCAGCTCCGTAACCGTGATAACGGCCACCGCGATGTCGGACTCAAACCCGTCCGATACGGTAAGCATCAGCTCGTACACCCCCGCCATATCCGGCATGAAGGACGCACTGCACTCGGTCCGGTCCACGATGTCGTTATCCGTCAACGTGCTCCCGGCCGCCACGCTGAAGAAGCTCCAGGCGTACGTGAGAGGCTCCGGACCATTGTCCGGGTCGT
>DAOLNV010000137.1:0-1537 GCA_035416745.1 Candidatus Hydrogenedentota bacterium
GTGAGTCGTTGACAGGGTTTCCGGGGGCGCTTACACTCGATCCGGGGTCATCAGTCGGATTAGATATACTCTTCCGGGCCTGCATCTGATATAAAGTAAGCGAAAAGGAGGTCGCCATGCTTGAAATGGATATACTCGGGGTGAGCTTCAGCGAAGAGCATCACCCGCCGGTTGTGCTTTTGCGCCATGGGGACCGTGTTCTTCCCATTGTTGTCGGCCGGGCGGAAGCGCAGGCGATCCATACGGGCATGACTCACCAGGATTTGGGGCGTCCTATGACGCATGACCTGATCTGCAACGTGTTGGCGGGGCTTCGCGGTGAGCTGAAGTCTGTGACCATATACAAACTGGAAAACGAGACCTTCTACGCCCACCTCAACGTCGAGCAGCAGTCCCTTGACGGGCAAGTCGAGCAGGTGCTGCGTATTGACTCAAGGCCAAGCGACGGTATCGCGATAGCGACCCGCGTCGGATGCCCCATTTTCGCGGCTGAAGAGGTTCTGGAGATCGCGGGACAGGATGTGGCTAACCTGGGACCGACCGATGAAGACGAAGAGGAAGAGGAAGACGAGTTCTAGAGAGGGGCGCTGGGGGAGCGCCAGGGGCGCGCGTGCGCGGGCGTTCTGTCCAGCGGCGGCGATGCCGCGGCCACGGCGCCGGACAGGACGGCGGCGGTAAGCCCTCGGGGACACGACGCGTTTCGCGGCCGCGAGCGCGCTCGGAGTGTCTCGCCATACCGTTAAGATGGCGAGGCGCGCGACGTCTTGCTGGCGCAAGGGTTGGGGCGTCTTCTGAATCTTCCCCCGAGGGGCTGGATTACAGGAGCGGGGCCTGTTCGCTTGCGTACTGTTCCTCGAGCTCGGTGTGGCGGGCCCGGATGTCCTTGGAGCGTTCCTGCAATTCCTCCGCTTCGGCGAGCCGGTTCAGGCGGTGCAGGGCCTGGGCGAATTCTTCGTAACAAGCGGCGGTCTCGGGATGGTGCATGCCCAGGTTCCCGGCGCGGATGGCGCAGGCTTTGTCATAGAGAGGAATGCTCTCGGCGTCGCGGCCTTCGAAGGCATACAGGCGCGCAAGCTCTACCAGCGTATCGGCCATCGCGGGATGGTTGCGGCGCCGCGCCTCGATATGAATCTTGCGGGCGCGTTCGAGGAGCGATTCAGCGCGGACGGCGTCGCCCTGCAGGCGGTAATAGCGCGCGAGGCCGTTGAGCGCGCGCGTGACGCCGATGTCGGTCTGGTCGCGCACCAGAATCAACAGGGCATGCCGGTAGAGCCGCTCGACTTTGTCGTACTGTCCCTGAGCAAACCGGAGGTCGGCGATGTTGAGGACCGTCTCAGGCACTTCCCGGGTGTGGGGTCCCAGCACTTTTTCTTTCATCTCGAGTGCGCGTTCGAGAACGGCATTTGCCTCGTCGAGGCGTCCCTGGGCGGCATACACGAGGCCTAGACCGTCAAGGGTCGAGGCCAGCCGGAAATTCTCGGGAGGGAGGGTGATGGCGGCTTCGCGCTCGGCAGCTTTGAAAAGCTGCTCGGCGCGG
>DAOLNV010000137.1:1637-9457 GCA_035416745.1 Candidatus Hydrogenedentota bacterium
GGCGAGTTGCGGGTCCATGGGGTTGTTTATGACGAAGACGGCGTCGTAAGGCTTATCTCCAGTGCCCTGCATGAACATAGGCCGCCCTTCGCACGACGGGGCTCCCTGGGTGTACAACTCGGCGTGCTCCCCTTGTGTGTGGAGCACGAACATGCACTTGCCCCGCGATTGTGCCAAGGGAGGCCAGTTGCCGGCGCGCACTGCCTGGGATAGCGTTGCGTACTCCCCGCGCACGTCGTCGGGGGTGAGCACGTCCCCGCGCGGGAACACGGACAAGAGCAGCTGGTCGAGCGCGTCGAGGTCTTCGCCCTCGAAGGGGTAGGTTTTGGTGCTGGCCTGCTTGACGTCTTCTTTCTTGAGCTCCAGGAGAGTGATAATCGGCACGTGTTCGGGGTGCGCCCGTGACCAGTCCCGAATCACTCTCAGGCATCCCGTGAAATCCCCGCACGTGCAGGCCGCATCGAAATCCTGCACGTGGAAGACTTCGTAACCCTTGTCGGTATGATGAATATCAAGTTCGAAGCTGCGGATTCCCCGGTTCAACTGGACATCGAGCGGCGCGTGGTCGTATTCCCAGTTGACCGCATCCGGATAAGCCTTTTTCACCAGCTCGTGCAGTGCGGCGGGCGGCATGGCGTGATAGCTGTTGTGCGTGGCGATCACCTGAAGCTGGTTGAGGCGGAGGGTGTCATCGAGATGGGTCTCGAGCGGGACCTCGAGGGCCGATGCGGGCTCGGCGGCCGTCTGCGATCCGGCTGAAGCGGTTTCGCGGGATGGCGCCTGGGATTGCGTGGACTCCTTTTGCCCGCAGCCCGCCCACTGGACAAGCAGAAGAAGAGCGAGGACGCAGCACGTGTCATGGGCGAGATTGGCCTTGCGATATGCTTGGCATGGCATATAACGTCAATCCTTTCCGCTGACATGGCGCGACGTGGTGCACGGGGTACCGCATCGGCGTTGCCGTGTTTTCAGAACTGCACGGGCTTATCGGTCAGGAGGCGTTGCTGTCGTGCGCTGAACCCGCCGTCTGTTCCGCCGGTGCCAAGCGTACAGGACAAGCAGGAGCGGAAACAACCATACCGGCGCCCACACGCCCAGCCAGATCACGACGACCCACAAGGACTGGAGGAATTCGATAAGCGACCGCACCGCTCTCGAGGCCACACTGGCTGTGCTGAACGACCCGGCCGGCGTCAGGGGCCCGCCCTTCTCTTTCTCGAGCAGGGTGACCTGGATGGTCGAGAACCCCACGCGGTTGCTCAGGAAGCGCAACTGCCCTTCGAGGTGGTCCAGCAGTCCCCGCACCCGCGTGAGTTCCTGCTCGACCTTGAGGATGTCCTCAAGCTTGGCGGAGCGTTCAAGGTGCGCCAAGAGACGTTCTTCGGTGCGTTTGAGGTTGCGGATGGACGACTCGGTGTCCACGTATTTTTCCGTGACGTCTTCGGAATTGACGCGGCGCTCGATGACGTCGCCCAGCGCCTGGGCGTCGGTCATGGCTTGCTCGAACTTATCGGCGGGCACGCGGAGCGTGGCGGTAATCTCGGAACGCTCGACGGCGAGTTTGCGTTCGTGCATGTCGGAGAGATAACCGCCGAGGTTTCGCGCCGCGGCCGAGAGGCTCTCGATGGCTTTGGGCGCGTCGTCGACCTCGAGCTGGAGCCACGCGTTCTTGATGAGATAGCGGTCGGGCTGATTCGCGGCGAGCGTGGCGAGGCTATCCTGGGCAGAGGCTTCGGCCTCGCCGGCGGTCTTGTCCAGACCTGTTGCGCGCCTTCCGAAGGCAAGTTCTTCTCCGAGGGCGGAGGCCGGCTCGGCTCTCGAGGCCGAGGGTGCGGCCTCCCTCTGGGAGGCGGAACACGCGACAACCCCCGCGGCGAGAATCAATGCCCATGGAACCAGGTGTGAGAACTTGCGAACCATACGCGCCCCCTTTCGCATCCCGATGGCGTGGGTCGTTGTCTTCGGCGCGGCGCGCCTTCCGCTTTTTGGACGGCCCACCGGCGGTCCGGGTTTCGGCTTTTTGCGTATCCGTTTCATGAGACACCGAAACGCGGCGCGGGTTCGGGACAGGTCCGGAGCGCCTTAGGCGCTGGTGTCGGGAGTCATTCGCGAGTCCTTGCGGCGCCGGAATCTTGCCTATCTCCCGGGGTAAGCTGGAAGCCCGCATCCCAACACCGTTCGCACTTTTTGATGCGCACAGGGTTCAAACGCGTTGACTCGGTACACTAGTGTTTCTTGCTGAAGATGCGCACGAAGCAGTAGATGTTCATGGCGGCGATGACTGCCCAGACGATGAGCATATAGAGCCAGGCGCCGGGCGTCATGGCAGGCTCTCCCCGGGTTCGTCTTGTTGGTTCTCTTCAAAGAACTTTGGATGGGTGCGCCACGCGTACCACACGCCCCACGCGAGGGCAAGCCAGCCCATCACAATGATTGCGCGGGCAATCCATAGGTAGGGGATATTCTCGGGTTTCACACCGTGCATCATCAGTTTGGCCCACAACCCGTCGTAGACCCACCATCCGAGCAGGGCGATCGCGAAAACAGGCGTGACGAATCCAATGATGTAGTAGAAGATGCGCGGCACCTGGAGATCCGCGCCGAGGTGCATCTCCTGCCAACCTTTCTTCATTCCGAAGATCCAGGCGAAAATGACCGATTCGATGGCTGCGAACAGGACGAGGAAAAAGGTGCCTGCCCAGAAGTCGAGTTCGTCCATCACGCCCTGGTTCATGAACAGGACGACGGGCTGCATCAAGAGAAACGTGCCTGCGGAGATGGCAACGATGACTTTCCGTTTGTCCATCCGCAGCTCGTCCTTTAGAAACAGCAGCAGCGGAGTGAACATGGCCATGCTCGAAGTCAGCCCGGCCAGAAACAGCAGCACGAACCACAGCGTGCCGAAGAATTGTCCGGCGGGAAGCTGCTGAAAGATAACCGGCAGGGAGTGAAACGCGATGTGGAACGTGCCGCCCTTCACGATTTCGTCGGTCTGCGCGGAGCCGAAGAAAATCAGCGCGGCGGGCACGGCGATGGTGCCGCCGAGAATGACTTCGACGAATTCGTTGGTACTGCAAGTCGCCAGTGCGTTGAGGGTGACGTCCTCATTCTTCGCGACGTAGCTCGCGTACGTGTGGACCATGCCGAAACCGAGGCTCAAGGTGAAGAAGACCTGTCCGGCGGCGTCGATCCACATGGAAGGATTTCTGAGGGCGCCCCAGTCGATCACCCATATGCGGGCAAGCCCGTCGCCAACCGTGCGGCCCTCAACCGGCGACAGGGTGAGGACGCGCACCGCCAGAACGATCCCGACTATGATTAGGGTGGGCATGGCGTATTTCGCGACTATTTCAATGCCCTTCTCGATCCCCCGCGCACAGATCAGAACGTTTATGCCGAGGGTAATCACAAAGAAGAGATACGATTTCGGAGCGAAGGAAATTATGCCTTTGCCGAGCCCGAGATAGCCGGTGAACACTTGCGCCATGCTTTCGTCGCTGGTGCGTCCCCAATACGAGCCTATGATGGTCTCGTATGCATAGCCGAGAGACCACGACTCGATATAGATGTAGTAGATGCCGATCATCGCAGGGAGCAGCACGCCGAAAATGCCCAGGTATTTCGAGACCGGATGTTTCCAGAGCCGGTGGAACATGCCCGGCGTACTCCCGTGGCCGTAACCGCCGCCGAGACGGCCGATGGTCCACTCGACCCACATCAGCGGCACGCCCAGGAGCAGAAGCGAGAGGAGGTAGGGCACCATGAACGCGCCGCCGTAGAGCGCGGCCTTTCCGGGAAAGCGCAGGAAGTTGCCCAGGCCCACCGCGTTGCCCGCCATGGCCATGATCAAGCCGAACCGGCTGGCCCAGCGGTCGTCTCGCGCCAATTCCGCCATGTGCTTGCCCCCTCACGTTGCGGCATCTTCGATTCGGCCGATTATATCGGGGCTCTCCGGATGCCTTCAAGGAAACGAAGGAGGAACCGGGCTGCGCGGGAACCGCTGCCGCTGCCTTCAAAACCGCCCTTTCGCGGTGGTATCATGGGTGCGTGAGCAAAGTAAACACAGACACGGACGCCGTCTTTGACGAGCTGCTGAACGACACGCGAATGCTGGTGAAGCAGTCCGCGCACGCCACGAAGAAGACCATCGAGGTCTCGCCCGAAGTCGCCGCTCTCTTGGAGCGAATCGGATGCGTCCAGCTTGCCCCGGTCGCCGAAATCGCCGGTTCCGAAGACTTCGAGGCGCTGCGCGAGGAAGTGCGCCAATGCCGGAAATGCACCCTGTGCGAATCGCGCACTCAGACGGTGTTCGGCGCGGGCAGCCCGAGGGCAGACCTGGTCTTCGTGGGCGAGGCGCCCGGCGAACAAGAAGACTTGCAGGGCGTGCCCTTCGTGGGCCGTGCGGGAAGGCTCCTCACGGACATTATCGAAAAGGGGCTCGAGATGCGCCGCGAAGACGTGTTCATCTGCAACACCCTCAAGTGCCGGCCCCCGGCCAACCGCGAACCGAGGCCGGATGAGAAAGAGGCCTGCGAAGCGTATCTGGCGAGGCAACTCGAGCTGATCAGGCCGAAAGTCATTTGCGCTCTCGGGGGACATGCCGCGAAGATGTTGCTCAAGAACGACGATTCCGTGGGAAAGCTTCGGGGCAAATGGCATTTCTACCGCGGCATTCCGGTCCGGGTCACCTACCATCCGTCCTATGTAGTGCGTTCCGAACACGAACCGGCCCGGCACAAAGCCGATAAGCGGAGGGTCTGGGAAGATATTCAGGAAGTGATCCGGGTGCTGAAAGGGGAAATCGAACCCCGGCCTGAATCCGGCGCTCCCGACCATACGCCGGACCTGTTTGGCTGATTCCAGTATGGGTGAACCGCCCTCGACATATCCTAAAGTGCGCTGGCGCCAATCGCTCATTGTGCGCGTGATTATCCTGTGCGCCCTGCTTGTGATCTGTCTGCTCGGCGCGGTGTATATCGCGACGCGGTTCTACTTCGCGCAAATCGTGGAGGAAATGCGCGAACAGACCGACAAGATCGCCAACATCGTTTCCCTGTATTACGAGGAGAATCCGGCGGCTCCTTTGGAGGAACTTCGTGCGGAACTCTCGCGCGAGGGGGCGGACATCCAGTTCCTCGAAGGCGAAACCATGCAGACGCTCGTGACGATCGAACACGGTGAAGACGGCCAGATGTCCAAGGTGGCTTATTCCACCTTGCCCCTGCCGGACGGCCGGAAAGCCTTGCTGACCGTGCGCCTCCAGGTGCAGCCGCAAACCGAGATACTCAAGGCGTTCCAGAACGAGTATCTGCTTACACTGACCGTGGGATTCTTGCTGACGCTCGGCCTGATGGTCTACTTTATCGCGAAGACCCTGCGCCCGCTGGGCGAACTTACCCGGCGCTGCGGGCGCATCTCGCAGGGTCATCTCGAGAATGTCGAGATTCGCAAGAATACCGGCGAAATCCTGGCCCTCGAACACATGTTCAACGGCATGGTCAATGCCCTGAAAGAAAAGGAGCTGATGGAGACCAACCTTCGCCAGGCGCAACGTCTCTCCGCCCTGGGCTCCCTTGCCGCGGGCGTGGCTCATGACATCCGGAACCCCCTCAACGCCATCAAACTTCTGTCGAGCCACGCCAGCGACAATCTCGCGGCTTCTGAAAACCACGAACGCGCGGCGCATCAATTGCGGACAATCCGAAAAGAGGTGGACCGGCTCGAGGAGATCGTGACCGGGTTTCTCTCGATGGCGCGCGAGCAGGAGCTGAACCCAGTCCCCAGCAAGGTCGACGCGCTTCTCGACGAGTGCGTGCAGCTGCTCAAGAAAGACGCCGAAGAACGCGGCGTGCGGCTCGTACACGAACTCCGCGCCGGTGAAACCGAACTGATGCTTGACTCCAAACAATGGAAACGGGCGGTAATCAACGTAGTGCTTAATGCGCTCGAAGCAACGCCCCGGGGAGGACGCGTACGGCTGTTCTCCCGCCTAACGGACAAAACGTGTGAAATCGAAGTGCGCGACGACGGTCCGGGCATGTCGCCCGAGATCGCGGAACGCGCCTTTGACCCCTATTTCACGACGAAGCACACGGGCACTGGCCTGGGATTGTCGATCACCCGGGGCATTGTCGAG
Organism: Candidatus Hydrogenedentota bacterium; assembly: GCA_035416745.1. NCBI lineage: Bacteria > Pseudomonadati > Candidatus Hydrogenedentota > Candidatus Hydrogenedentota bacterium. Next base: position 7,774 of record DAOLNV010000137.1, read on the forward strand.
GAACACGGCGGCGCCATCCAGCTTTCTTCGGGGGAACAGGCCGGGTGCCAGGTCCTTATAACCTTGCCATTACGGAATTTGCAGCCATGAACACACCGCGTATTCTGATAGCCGAAGACGATACGGTTCAACGCGAGATACTCCACGACATCCTGCGCGATGCTGGTTATGATGCGGACGCTTTCGGTCTGGCTCGCGAGGCGTTCGCGGCCCTCGAGAAGAACACCTACGACCTCCTGCTCACGGACCTGCGCATGCCCGAGATGGACGGACTCGACCTTCTCCGCGAGGCGCTGCGCATTCGCCCTGAGCTGTCCGTAGTGGTCATGACCGCCTACGCGACGGTGAAAACGGCCGTGACCGCCATGAAGGAAGGGGCCTGCGACTACCTGGCCAAACCGTTTGACAAAGAAGAGCTTCTCGTCGTGATAGACAAGGCCCTGCAACACTATGAGTTGCGCCGTGAAAACAGACAGTTGCGCGCGTTGGTCAGCGACGCCACCGCCCTTGGAAACATTGTCGGGCAGAGCCCCGCCATGCAAAAGGTGTTCGACATGGTCCGGCGCGCAACCGCCGTGTCAAGCACGGTCCTGATCCAGGGCGAATCGGGCACGGGCAAGGAAATGGTTGCGCGGCACATCCATTTTGCCGGTCCACGAAAGAACAAACCCTTCATAGTGGTCAACTGCGCCGCGATACCCGACACCCTGGTGGAAAGCGAGCTGTTTGGCCACGAGAAGGGAGCGTTTACCGGCGCGGAAACAAGCCGCCAGGGGAAATTCGAGTTTGCCAACGGCGGTACCCTGTTTTTGGATGAAATTGGCGATATGCAGCTCGAAAGCCAGGCTAAACTTCTCCGCGTTCTGCAAGACGGCGTCGTCGAGCGGGTCGGCTCGTCGCAATCCCGCCAGGTGGACGTGCGGGTCATCGCCGCCAGCAACCGCGAACTGAAAGCCGTTGTGGACGAGGGCCGCTTTCGACAAGACCTCTATTTCCGGCTGGAGGTACTGCCCATTCGGATCCCGCCCCTGCGCGAGCGCATCGAGGACCTGACCCTTCTCGTCAGTCATTTCCGCGACAAGTTGGCCAAGCGCCTGGAGCACCCTGTACCCACCCTCAACGCCAGCGCCCTGGACGCCATGAGACGCTACCGCTGGCCCGGCAACGTCCGCGAACTCGAGAACACGCTCGAACAGGTGTTCATCCTGTGCGACAAGAGCGTGGCGGGTCTCGAGGAGCTGCCCGAGAAGTTCAAGAGCCGCGAACCCCAGGCGGGCGACGTCAACCTGCCCGCCGGGGGGCTTGTCCTCGAAGATCTGGAACAAGACCTCATTCGGCAGGCCCTCGCCCGTTCGGGCGGCCGCATCAAAGAAGCTGCTGAATTGCTTGGTCTTACCTACAAGACCCTGCAATACCGCCTCAAGAAACACGACATCGACAAACACGAAGCTGCGGGAAGGTAGCACGCTCGACGCCGCCTGTTCCCGGGCATTGCCTCAGAGAGCCCCCCCAATCACCGGATAGGAAAGCCCTTGCTGGAGGGATCTTATTGTCTCCATGAAGACAAGAACGAACTCACACGGAGACACAGGGAACACGAAGATTGAATCCTCCGAAACAGGATCAGACAGGAAGCATCATTGTGGATTGCGCGGTGGCGCTTCATCGTGAGACGGGTCCCGGG
>DAOLNV010000138.1 GCA_035416745.1 Candidatus Hydrogenedentota bacterium
CCGCCACCGCCGTTTCCTTGACCTGCGGCGACGAGGGCGTTAGTATGCCTTCTTTCAGGGGGGCGCTCTTCGCGGACGGCACACGTTCCGCAACATGTCCCTGGTGGATTCAGCCTAAGGGAGTACCTCAATACCATGCCGGAAGTGAGAGGATTTCGCGCGTATCGATTTGACCCGAAGGTGGTGGGGCCGTATGACGACGTCATCACCCCGCCGTATGATGTGATTAACCCGGCGCAACGCGCACAACTCATGGCACGAAGCCCCCATAATATGGCGCATGTGATTCTGCCGGAAGGCGAGGGCGATGCGCGTTACCGGAACGCGGCGACGCTCTTCGAGTCATGGCTCGCCGAAGGCGCGTTGAAGCAAGACGCGGAACCGTCGGTCTATCTCCTCTCTCAGACATTCAAGGGGCTTGACGGCCAGGAATTGGTGCGCAAGGGCTTCTTGGCCACGGCACGTCTGCCCGAACGCGGAGAATCGAGTTTCCTGGACCACGAACGGGTCTTCGATAAGAAGGTCTCCGACCGCCTGGCGCTGACCGAACACACGCGGGCACAGCTGGGCGCCGTGTTTGTCATGTACCGCGACCCCGACCGCGAATTGGCCTCTTTCTATGAAGTCATGGACCAGCGCCCCGAGGACATGCGGGCGGTCACTATCGATGGCGTTACCCAACGCGTCTGGAAGGTTCCGCAGGGTGATGCGGCGACGGGTTTCTTCCGGGAAAAGACTCTCTACATCGCCGACGGGCACCACCGGTTTCGCATGGCCTGCCTGTACCGCGACAGGATGCGCGAGCGCGAACAGCCGGCCGGCGACCGGCCCTATGATTTCGTCCTGATGGGATTCGTGGCCATGGAAGACCCTGGACTCCGTATATGGCCGACGCACCGTTTGGTCGACCCGCCTGCGGGGTTCGACGAAAAAGCATTCCTGAAAGCCGCCGAAAAATGGTTTGACATAGCTCACGCCGGGGATGACCTGGCCGCGCAGGTCGAGGAGACTCCGGGATGCGCCATTGGAATGGCGGTACACGGCGGAGGACGCTACCTCCTCACCCTTCGCGATATCGATCGCGCCAAATTCCTTGGCGAGGACCGAACCGATGCCTGGCGTGATCTCGACGTCGCGGTGTTGCACCGGGGATTGCTCGAACGGGTCATGGGCATGCCCGAGGGCGCCGAGTACGCTTATGAACCCAAGGCCGATGCCGCACTCGAAGCCGTGAATTCGGGGGAGAAAAAGCTGGGATTCTTCCTGAAAGGCACCCGAACGGACCAGGTCTGCGCGTGCGCGCATGCCGCCGACCCGATGCCGCAAAAATCGACCTATTTCTTCCCGAAACTGCCTACCGGGGCGGTGATTCACCGGCTGGTGTAGCAAGTCTGAACATTTGATCCCAAAGACGGAGATGTGAAACAAACACGTCTCCGCATCAGTTCCGTCTTATCAATACTCTTCCCCCAAATAAGACCCAAGAGATGCGGTAGTCGCGGGGCCTGCCGAGCACTCCCGGAAGGCAGCCGAACATTGTTTTGAGCAATTCACGAGATTTTGACAAGAAATTACTATGATTTTTCGAGAATTCTGTGCATAATAAATACGGTTGTTCGTCTGATAGCGCGAGAAGAAGGCATGCGCGAGCAGCGTTAAGTGAGGCAATTGACGATGGGACATGGCTTTGTACCTGGCGATCCGGTTGTATACCGCATCAGTAAGCAGAGTGAACATCCGGGCCCGCGTGCAGAAAACATTGTGCCGTCCGCACACGGGGAAACCTATGCCTACACCGTCGATAAGTATTGGCGGGTAAAAGAGATACTTCCGGACGGCAAACTGCTTCTCGAGACGCGGAGGGGCAAGACGCACGTGTGCGACCCCACCGATTTCCGGTTGCGAAAACCCGGATTTCTTACGCGCTTTCTGCACAAGGACCGTTTCCCAGCTTTGAGCGGGCAAAACTCGTAATCTTCCCCGTTAAGCCGAAGACGCCGGTTTGCGAGACCTATGGCCGACCTGATCGCCTTTGACATCGAGACTACTGGTTTATCCCCCTACGAAAACGCCCTGCTCGAAATTGCAGGGGTGAAGTTCCGCGTGGATGGCGCGATCTTTGAGACCTTCCAGGAGCTTGCGAATCCAGGTAGCGCGATTCCGGAAGCGGTACGCGCCATCACGGGCCTCACGGATGAGATGGTGGCCGCGCGCCGGCCGCCCATCGAGGTCCTGCGGGCGTTCTTGGTTTGGGCGGGGCCCGACCCGTACTTTCTCGCCCACAATGCATCGTTCGATATCCGGTTCATCAACGCGGCGTTCTTGAACTCCGCGGAACCCGCGCCGAACCTGCGTCTGGTGGACACCCTTGCCTGGGCGCGGGAACGCTTTCCGGAGCGCAAAGGATACGCGCTCGGGGAATTGCTTGAAGCCATTGGAGCGGCCAGGGAAGGTCTCCATCGCGCTCTTGGCGATGCCATGGGGGTTCGTGCGCTTGTCATGCACTTGCTTGCTGGCGAACCGGAGCCGCTCGCGGCCGTAGCGAAGCGGGTGAATCTGCCGCTGCTTCCGCGGCGCCAAAGCCTCCTGCCGGATTCCATGCTCGACTGAGGCGCGCGCGCTCGGGCCGTGCGACGGCATCGAGGCGGCGCCCGCCCTCATCGACGCCATCAACTGAAGAGCGCGAGGCCCGCCCTTAAGGCGAGCCCCGCGCTGTAATCTGACCGGCGCTATGCGCCCGTGCTTATCCCATATCGTACAAGGTCTTGGTGATGAAGGCCCACGTGCGGCTTACGGGATACTTGCTGGGATACCGCAAGAATTCGACGTGGCCGTCCATGTACAACACGTTGGAGCCGCCCGGCACATGGTTATACGTCACGTAGTTGGCCGAGGGACCGGTTACGGGGGTAGCCGAGATCGAGTCGAACATCATCGGCACTTCGGACTGGGCCATGGCCGAAGCCGCTGGATTGTTGATGTCGGTGATAAAGAAGCGTTCGATGCCTTCGCGCAGGTGATATACCGTTGTCGACCCCAGGTCCTCGTGATCGAAGGTGATGTCCCTGGTGTAGGTGCCGGCCTGCGCCTCGATGTCGCTCAGGCTGGTCGGATTGGGCACCGGCGGAACGAGGTCCGACAGGGGCGTCATGGCGGCCTGCACAGCCGCAAGAGCCGCCAGCGAAATGTCGACCCCGAAGGCAGGGTTTTCGGCGTTGTCGCCGCCCCCGCTCGTCAGCAGATAGTGTTGCGCCAGCAGCGCCCAGCCTGTGTAGATGTACGAGTCTCCATGCAGGCGGCACGGGTCCAGATTGCCTTCCTCGTCCAGCCAGTACGCTTCCATCCGCTCAATGCCGTCCGGGTCGCTGGGGCAGATCAGGATGTTGTAGTCGGTCAGGTATTCGGGATAGATCGCGGTCCCTTCCGGAATTGTGCGCGCGCTCCAGCAATCGCAGCGATGGGCCGGGTCCAGCGGGCCGTCGCTGTCCCAGTTGGTGCTGTCCGAGTATTGCAGCGGCGGGAACTGTTCGCCTTTGCTCTCGTTGGCAAACATTTTCAAAACGAGTCCCATCTGTTTGAGGTTGTTGGCGCAGCTGGCGCGCCGTGCCGCTTCGCGCGCCCGGGCCAGCGCCGGCAACAGAATCGCGGCAAGAATACCGATGATGGCGATAACGACCAGCAGCTCAATAAGCGTGAATCCTCGGGGTTTCATCTGCGAACCCTCCTTCTGGTTGGTGAACTGCATGAAAACACACGCCGTGATGCCGAATTGATGCTATCCCTGATGTTCTGCTTTGTCAACGAGGTTTCGCGCTATCCCTCGCTTATCCGGCTATTCGGGTTGCGTCATGTCCTTATCCGGATAAGAAAGCCTTCGCTGGAGGGATCTTGTTGTCTCCATCAAAGAGCAAGAATGAACTCACACGGAGACACAGAGCATCACTGTGGATTACGCGGTGGCGCTTCATCGAGGGACGGGTCTCGGGTTGTTGGACACAGTGTACGAAGCGGTGCTTGCACGCGATTTGGAGGCCCGGGGTCCGCGCGCGGCACGGCAAGTTCCCGTCCCCATAACTTCGCGGGCGCCATTTTTCCCAGGTCTCTGTGTGAGGTTCCCCAATCATCGTGTTATCCGCCGATTTGGGTCACATCCCTTTGCTTGACGCGGGCGGGGTCAAATCGCCACAATCACGGGATATGTGGCCCGAGGCGCGGGCCTGCGCAAGGGGGCACAACGCATCATCAGGAGGACCTACGAATGACTGCCAGCTTGTCTCGCCGGAAGTTTCTGTCCCGGGCGGCCGCGTTTGTGGCGGCGCCGTACATCATACCTGCCTCTGCCTTGGGCCTGGATGGCGCGACGCCTCCCTCGGAACGCATCGTCGTGGGGTGCATCGGCATTCGCGGCCGCGGCCTGCACGACCTGCGCTGGATGATTGGAAACCCGGACGTCCAGGTCGTCGCCATCTGCGATCTGCAGAAGACCCAGCGCGAAGGCGTCAAGAGTTTCATCGACCAGCACTACGGCAACACGGACTGCGCCATGTACCGCGATCTGCGCGAGTTCCTGCCGTCGCGGCCCGATATCGACGCGGTCCTGATCGCTACGGGCGACCGGTGGCACGCCCAGGCCGCGGTCCGCGCCATGCGCGAAGGCAAGGACGTCTTTTCCGAGAAGCCTTCGTGCATGACTATCGCCGAGGGCCGGGCCGTGGTTGAAACCGCGCGCCGCTACGCGCGCGTCTACCAGACCGGAACCCAGCGGTTGAGCGAGCCCAACCATGTGTTCGCCATCGAAATGGCCCGCACGGGCCGGCTGGGCAAGGTCGATGTCGCCTACGCCCATATCGCCCCGTGGGATGCCGCCAAGATCCCGCGCGAATGGAAGGAAGCCCAGCCAGAACCGCCCAAGGAAGAGGTGGACTGGGACATCTGGCTCGGCCCCTGCCCGTGGCGGCCATACAACGAGGAATACGCCCGCGGCGGATGGCGCGGCGACTACGATTTCCACACGAGCTGCATCGGCGAGTGGGGCGCGCACACCTTCGCCCAGGCCCAGGCCGGACTCGGCCTCGGCGAGTCCTCGCCCGTCAAATACAACTACGTCGATAACGACTCGGCGGACGGCATGGTCTGCGAGTTCGCCACGGGGCAGAAGCTGATCTTCTCGCGCGGCGACAAATACTGGTACGGGTCCTGCGGAGAACGGTTTGACGGCGAACGCGGCTGGGCCGCCGCGGCCGACGGATATTCCGCGCCCGAAGTCTCGTCGCCTGACCTGCTGCGCCAATTCGATGAGGTCATTGGCGAATACGTTGCGCGCACAGGCCGCGCCCTCGACCATATGCGGAACTTCCTCGACTGCGTGAAGTCGCGCGAGGAACCCGTCGCCAATGCGCGAGTGATGCACCACTCGATGTGCACCGTGCACGCGGCCAACATCTGCATGTGGCTCGAACGGGACCTCGAATTCGACCCCGCGACCGAGACGTTCATCAACGACGACGAAGCGAACCGTCTGCGTTCGCGCGCCCAGCGGGAGCCTTGGGTGATATGAGAAGCGAAACGAAAGGAGCACACGCGATCATGCGGAACGCCATTCTCAGGTTTACACTGGCAGGCGTCCTTATCCTGAGCGCCGCCGCGTCCACGCTGGCGCAGGAAACCGACCCCATTGCCGTCTTGAAGTCCGATGCCGACCTGAAAGCCAAGCAAGATGCCTGTATCAAGTTGTCCGTCTACGGGGGAACCGAGGCCATCCCTGTTCTGGAGGCCATGCTTACCAACGAGGAACTTTCGCACATGGCGCGTTACGCCCTCGAGCCCATGCCGTTCCCCGAGGCGGATGCGGCCCTGCGCAATGCCCTCGCCAAGACCAGCGGCGCGCTGAAAGTGGGCATCATGAACTCGCTGGCGTATCGCGGGGATACCGAGTGCGTGCCCGCGCTCATCGCCGCGATGTCGGAGAGCGACCCCATCGTGGTTCAGGAAGCCGCGCGCGCGCTTGGCGTTATCGCCACGTCCGAAGGAGCCGCCGCTTTGACCGCCGCTCTTCCTCAGGCCGATGCCGCTTCGGGCAACCTCCACGCTGTTTTCGACGGGACATTGCGCTGTGCCGAGGCGTTCCTCGTCAAGGGCAGCAAGGCCGACGCCGTCGCGCTGTATGACCGTCTGCGCCAAGTGCCCAATGCCGCCCAAGAGGACCGCGGCGCCGCCTTGCGCGGCGCGGTGGTTGCGCGCGGACCGCAGGAAGGCCTGCCGCTCCTCATCGAAGCCGTGCGCGGAGAAGACGAAGCGGTGTTTGCCGCGGCCCTGCGCACCGCTCGCGAAATGGACGGCGGCGACCCGGTGACGGCCGCACTGGCCGAAGCCCTGCCCGCGTTGACCCCCGAGCGCAAGGTCGCGCTCATGCAGACCCTCGGCGATCGCGGCGGGAGCGCCGCCGGACCGGCGCTGCTGACCGAAGCGCAGGCGGGCCCTGAAGAGGTCCGCATCGCAGCCGTCAACGCGCTGACCCGTCTTGCGCATACCCCGGCGCTGCTCCTCATCGCCCAGCTGGCAAGCGCCGAAGACAGCCCGTTGACCCAGGCCGCCCGCAACGCCTTAGCCTACTTCCCCAACAAAGAGGGCGACGCAGTGCTCGTGTCCATGCTCGATAATCCCGAGCCGGCCGCGCGGCGCGTGGCCGTCGAGTTGATCGGCAAGGGCGGACTGCCCGAGCCCGTCGGCCCGTTGATGAATGTCGCCGAGAAGGATGCGGACCAGACCGTGCGTCTGGCCGCGCTGACGGCCCTCGAAAACCTCGCCGGCATCCCCGAGATGCCGCGTCTTCTGGCCATTCTTCGCAATGCGAAGGCGCCGGAGGAAATGGAAAGCGCCGAGAACACGCTGCGTGCCGTCGTGGACCGTGAACGCAAGCCCACGAGCGCCGGCATCGTCGTTCAGAAGGCGTTGTACGGCGATCTGCCGGGTGGCGCGCCGACCGACGTCACCGAGAAGGTGGCCGAGATGGTCGCCTCGGGCGCCATGGCCATCAGCGCGTCCAACGCCAATTTCGGCGACACGGCGCACGGTGTCGTCAAACAGTTGCGCATCGATTACACGGCTAACGGCGTGGCCCACAGCAAAACGGTGACGGAAGGCCAGTCTTTGAACCTGACCGCCGTATCAATCCCCCCCGCCATCGTGGACGCCTTCTCCGCCGCTTTCGATCAGGCAAAGGGGCAAGCGCCGGCGACCGCGCTCGCGCTGTTGCGTCTGATGGGCGCCACGGGAAGCCCGAAAGCCCTCGAAACGGTCCGCGCCGCGGCGGCCCAGGGCGAAGGCGAGGTCAAACAGACCTCCGAACGGGTTCTGTGCGACTGGCCGACCCCCGTTGCCCTGCCCGTCGTCATGGAGATGGCCAAGACCGCCCCGGACGCCACGCTCAAGGTGCTCGCGTTGCGCGGCGCCGTGCGAATGCTCAAAGAAAGCGAGGCTACACCAGCCGAACGCCTCGAACAACTCACCGCGCTGATGGCGCTCGCCTCGAATGCCGACGAAAAGAAGCAGGTCCTGAGCGGACTGGCCGCCGCACCCAGCCTCGAAGCCCTCGATATGGTCTTTGCGCAGTTCGCCGATGAGGCCGTGCGGCCGGAAGCCGTACAGGCCGCGATCGCTATCGCGCAAGGTTTGGGCGGCGCCGCTCGCGAAGATGCCTCCATCTTCAACGGCAAGGACCTCACCGGATGGTCCGGGACCGGCAATTACTGGCGCGTCGAAGACGGCGCTATCGTGGGCCAGAGCACCGAGCAAGTCCCGGATACGGCCTACCTGTGGTCGGACCTCGAGGTGGGTGACTTCTACCTGTCCGCTGAGGTCATGCTCGAACCGCCCACGGCCAACTCGGGCATCCAGTTCCGCTCGAAGAAGATCGATGAGGCCGGTCACGCCCTCGGGTACCAGGGCGACATCGGACAAGACGTGTGGGGCCGCATCTACCACCAGGGCGGCCGCGGCAAACTCGACTGGAACGGCCGTGCCGAGGAAGCCGTCAAACCGGGCGAATGGAACCGCCTCGAAATCCTGGCCGTCGGGCCCGCCATCTGGACCGCCATCAACGGCAAGCTCGGCGTCGCCTGTCTCGACCTCGCGGGCAAAGACGAGCGCACAGGCAAGATCGCGTTCCAGATGCACGCCGGAGCGCCCCAGACGCACCGGTTCCGCAACCTGAAACTCATCCACAACCCCAAGGTCGAGCTGGGCGAACTCAAAGCCGACGCCCTGATCCCCGAACTCGCCATTCCTGTTCCTCAATGACCCAAACCCGCCCGGCGCCGCCAGGCAACACCGCTCGCGGCGCCGGGCGCTACGGTATGAATGGGGACGGCGGAGCCGTTGAAGAAGCGCGCAGACCGGCGTTTGGAGGACGAGAAGACCGAACGGAAGAAGTCCGCGGCCCCGCAAGGGAATTCTGGAGAAGGCATGCAGCCAAAGCGAGCAGAGATATGCGGAGTTGCTTTCTGTTTGTTGGCGGTGGCCGTCGTAATCGCGTTCGCAACCGAATTCTATCTCAACGAACGCGCCCGTAGTCTGCTCGTGCTGTTTACAACGGCGACCTTTCCGAGTGTTGAGCGAAACGAGGTCCAGCAGCTATGCGATGCGATGGGCGGAAGGATAGATCATCAATCCTCATCCGACCTCAGAATAAGGATGTACTGGTCGTTCAGCTACAAGAATCCAGAATATCTAGATATCAGCTTTGACGAGGCCGGACATGTGAGAGGCATCAGTCTAGTGGACATAGATCGTTCTTGGGAAGAGCCTTCGATTCGGACGCACCTTATTCAAGAGACGA
>DAOLNV010000139.1 GCA_035416745.1 Candidatus Hydrogenedentota bacterium
AGTATGTGGTGGGTATTGGCTATGATATCAGAGCCGTGAGTTGTGTCAATTCTTCGTTTGACGGGAGCGAAACCCACAGCATTTCGCTGCCTTTCGATAGGGGGGTGTCAGGATGGCGACGATTCAGGAGCGCGTCAACGCGAAGGGGGACAAATCATATCGGGTGCAAGTTCGCTTGCGGGGAGCAGCTCCTGAAACCGCTACGTTCTCGAAGATAACTGATGCGAGGAGGTGGGCGCAGCAGACAGAGGCTGACATACGGGCGGGGCGCCACCTCAAAAGCGTGCAGGCCGAGCGTCACACGGTGGCGGAGATGCTGAATCGCTACGAGGCCCAAATCCTTCCGAAGAAGAGCGATTGGGCAGAGGGCCAATCCTTCCAATTGCAATGGTGGAAGGAACGACTCGGCCCCTATACGCTGGCCTATGTGACGCCCGCAATGATCGCCGAGAAGCGCGACGAACTGAAGGCCACTCCGGTGAAGCGGGGGAAGACGGAAAGACCTAGAAGCGCGTCTACCGTTATCCGATACATGGCGGCACTGTCGCATGCTTTCACTGTGGCCGTGAGGGAATGGGGATGGCTCGATGACAATCCTGTCCGGAAGGTGACGAAGCCCACAGAGCCACGAGGGCGGGTGCGATTCCTCTCGGATGTCGAGCGTGCCAATCTCTTGGCCGCGTGCGGAAAGAGCAAGAATCCCTGTCTGTATGACGTCGTGTTGCTCGCGTTGTCTACGGGCATGCGCCGGGGCGAGATCATGAACCTTACGTGGGATGCCGTGGATTTCCAGCGCCGCATGATCACGCTGGAACATACAAAGAACGGAGAACGCCGGGCGGTGCCCCTCGTCGGGCCGGTGTACAACGCTCTATGGGAGCGCAGCCGGCTCAGGCGCATCGATTCACCTTATGTGTTCCCTGCTCGTCTGCGCTACGGCAAAGAGCCTAAGCCCATCGAAATACAGAACGCCTGGCTTGTGGCCTTGAAGCGGGCGGATATCAAGAACTTCCGCTTCCACGATCTGCGGCATAGTGCCGCTTCGTACCTGGCCATGAACGGCGTCAGCTTGCCCGAAATTGCGGCCGTGCTGGGGCACAAGACCCTGGCCATGGTGCAGCGGTATGCCCACCTGTCCGATGCACGCACGAGCAAAGTGGTGGAACGAATGAATCAGGCCATTTTCGGAGGCGAATCAGAGCAACGCGAACAGGGGGGTAGCCAATGAAGCCCTTTGAACAAATGCAAATCGATAAGATTGATGGCCAGTTTATGCCCGATACAGTAATTCCAGAAGAGTTCATTCCTCGCTACTTCTTCCTGATTTCCCCTGCATTCAGGCCACAGGCGGCATAGCACCCGGAATTATGTCATTTATGTCACGCCGTCTGGTTTTGCCGACAATTGTCCCCCGGGGGCGCCGCAGGCGCACATTCGGCCCGTCAAGGGACGCAGCTCTTTGCCCTTCGGAACGTGTTGAGGGCCCACGGGACAGGTCGCGAGCCTGTATCCATGCCGCTGACGCGCTACACAACCGATTCCATCGAGTGAATTCAAAGCGCAGGCCGCGACCAATGGGGAGAGCCGCTCGCCCCGACCATGATAGAAACCCTGAAGGCCAATAGCTTACAGAAGAGAGCTGTTGGCCCTCTTTGTGTATCGGAAGGCCCGAGGTATGGCGAAAAGTGTAACGGGGACGCAGCAGCACACGGCATGTGCTGGTGATTCTCGACGGAATGGACATGTCCGCAAACTGCCGCGATGAGCACAGGCGGCATTCTCTGGCGATTCATGGCTACTTCCGCTCTATAGTTTCTAGATCATGAGAACGCCGGATTCACTCGAACCGGATGGTCTACATTTGGGCTATGCATCGCATATGATGTCAGCGAATACGTGTGCCCGGCTTCACAAAAACCAGCGCATGCTTCCATCCTGTCCAGAGTCTGCTCCCGCACCGAGGTTATTCCGCCATGCTCTCGACAATAGCTTGGATGAACTGGGGGTGATACTTGGCGTACTGGGAACCACTCGCGTTCCGGGTCATCACAATGACTAAGTCATTTTCAGGGTCGATGCGGAGGGTTGCGCCAGATGCAGCACCGTGGCCGAAGGTGCGCTTGCTCAATCCTGCCTCGGGTGTCCACACCGGGCCGATCCCCCATTCGATCTCCGTCTCGAAGTGGACATAGGGCGCTAACTTCACCGGGAGCATCTTCTCGAAGGTCTCCTCACTGAAGAATCGCAGCGTTCCATAGGCGCCCCGGTTGAGGAGCATTTGGCCGAATTTCGCGATGTCCAGCGGTACGCTCATGGTCCACGCGCTGCCGTCTATCGCGTCGGTATGCTCGCAACCCAGCGGCGCCCAGAGGTGCCGCTTGAAGAACTGAGGCAGCGCTTCGCCGGTCATAGACTCGATGATCTTGCCGCCGAGGGCATAGCCCGTGCCGTTGTACGCGTGACCCGCGCCAACCTCGAGACAGGGGTAATACCCAGCGACGATTTCCTCCAAGTCGTTCCGTTCGTCGCCCCAGTGGTCCGGAGCAGCGCGAGGCAATTGCACGCCAAGCCCCAGTCCGCTCGTATGCGTATAGAGATTGCGAATCGTGAGCGGATACTTGACGGGAATGCCCCGCAGCGCCGGCAGATACTTGTCGATGGGTTCGTCCAGGTCCACCAGGCCCTGGTCCACAAGCATCATCATCAGTGCCCCGGAGAGGAACTTGGATATCGAAGCCATCCAGCTCTTTGTGTCGACCGTCATCGGCTCTCCGTAGCGCGTACCGTAAGCGTTGTGGAAAAAGACAACGCCGTGACGCGCCAAGCAGACGGCAAAGGGTTCGTGGCTCTCTTCAACCCATGCACGACAGACGGCATCGAGCTTGTCTACGGCGTCTGCTTTCATCCCAGCTTCCAGAGCCGTTCCCTCGCGGAGCTCAGGGGCCGGCTTGCCCTCTTTCTGGCGCGGGCAGGAGAAGGCGTTCGGAAAGGCTTTATCCATGCCGTTGAGCTTGCGTTTGAGCTGGACCCACCACTGTCGGTCCATGGCCCAGACGTCATCGGCTGCCGTGGCAATTTCAACGGTTTGGCCCGCGGAGTTGCTGAGCGATGCGTCATACATGCCCGCAAACAGCACGGCCGCGTCCTGGCCCTTCGCGAGATCATCGAGAATACTGAACCTCAGATATGTACCGAGGGATTGGCTCTGTGCCTTCACCACGTCGGGGTCAAGTCGTGCCTCGTCGGGCATTCGCGCTGAAAGGCGAGGCTCCAGGTAGCGCCACGACACGACTGTATCAAACGAATCGGGGGCTCGAAACAGCGTGACGTAGCGCCGCAGACTTGGACCTGCTTCGGGTCTGATCTCGAGCACGGCCCCATAGCGGCCGGGCTCAACCGCCGAGGTTACGGGATTGAACTCGCGATCGTAGAAGGTTGGTTCAATGCGGTAGGCTCCGATCAACCGCTCGGCAATCAACGGATCGCAGAAGTCGCAGACGGGGAACGTCTCGCCCTTGAACACAGGAGGTTTCGCGCCGACTCCCAGGAGCATGACGCGTTGCGCACGCGTCAAATCCGCATTCGGCATGCTCAGGCTCGAATCGAACCTGTTGGCAACGCGTACTCGCCACGGCTTGCCGGAAGCTGTGCCCACGGGCGCCGGAAAGACGAGTTCCGCCCGTGAATAGTCCCCAGTTTGCGTGAGCACGCCAGCCGCAAGCTTCCGCCTTCCCTCCCGAACAATCACGGATTTACCCGCAAAACCGCCGAGCGAAAGAACACTGACACGGGCCCGCATGGCATCGTCGTACTCGCCTCGTACACGGACGCAGTCGGGAGGACTGGGCTTGTCCCCAAGGCGAAGCCGGCACATGGTCGCTGAATCATAGCGAGTACGGATGGACGGGAACCACACTGCCTGAAAGCGGCCTTGGGCGCCGTCAACGTCGTTCACGTAGACCTGGAATGCGAGTTCACGGTCCCGCCCCGGACCGATGCCAAGGTTCGCCCATGACAGCAGCAATTCGAGAACGTAGCCATCCTCCGACTTCGTCCGGGCAGCTTCATAAGATAGCGGCTCGCGCGGCTCTTTCTTGCGCAGGTCTATCGGCGTGACGCGCATCTGCGGAAATTCAGCCGTCATGCCTGGACTCATCACCAGAGAATACCAATCCTTACCGCCGCGCTCGGCGGCTACAAAGACTTCAACCGAATCTTTCTCCCACAGGGAGGTTTCGTCTGACGTCTCAATGAAAAAATCGTCGCGGACTTTCAGGAGAACGAGCAGCCCGCGTTCGTCCCACGCGAGGCGGAATGAAGGCTCGAGACTCGCTCTTGGCAGCGTGCGGCCATCCTTGTCCGGCATGATCTCGACTCGAAACCCTTCGTCTCTCCAATCCGCGCCATCCCCGTCAATTGTGATCCCCGCAACAAAAGGCACATCGTATACAGGAGAGATGTCTATCGCTGCGCTGGCGGCTCGTGCTGAAGCCGGAACACCCAGCCCCAGGCCAAGGATAGCGGCTACGACGACACAACTCACAAAGCGGTATCTACAGGATTGTGTGAACACGGAATGTCTCCTCCTTCATCACCATATTGTGCTTCTGCGCGGCGCATCTATGCAACGCCGTAGGACAGCGTATTGTCTGGCACGCCAGAACATCGTCTCACGCGACGTGCCGTGAAGCTGAATTCTCTTATCGCTCCCGAAAATCCGTCCGGCGCCGGTCATCGTGCGTTTTGACCGTGAGCTTGTGGCGGGTGAGTGGTCGTCAATAACCGATGATGCGCTGCTCTCAACGATTCAGATGAGCAGGCAGGAACAGAACCATCAGCTGCCACAACTTGACAATGAGCTCCAACAGAGAACGGGCAGTTCTCTCTAAACAAAGAGGAGATGATGCCCACACATTCACGCCCAGTGAATCGGCCCTGCCAGGTCGCTGCGGCACATCGGACAACGACGCGGGTGTAAGGCGTATGTCACGTGATCAAAAGCCGTTCGCGCGGAATACTTGGCGTATGGTAGAATCCGAAAACATGTTGAAAACACTTACATTGAAGGAACTTTACTCCCCTGTCCGCGACGACATTGACGCGGTTTCCGCGCGCGTGGGCGATTATTGGACCAAAGCCCTGCAATTGGTGCACGGGCCCTCCATGCCTTCCGTACAGGCGGGCGGAAAGATGCTGCGCCCCGCGCTGTGTCTGCTTTCGGCGGGGGTGTCCGGAGCAGGGAACACCCGCCGTTTCGTGAACTTGGCCACTGGGATGGAACTGCTCCATCTGGCAGCGTTGGCTCATGACGATGTGATAGACCGGGCCAATATGCGCCACGGCATGCACACGCTCAATGCCCGGTGGGACGATCATGCGGCCATTCTCGCCGGGGACTACCTGGTTGCCCGCTCTATCGAGATTATGGCCTCCTACGACTCTACCTGTATCATCTCGCGCGCTGTCACATCTATCCGGGAAATGGCCGAGGCGGAACTCAAGTGTTTCGCTAACGGCGACGGTCCGATGACCGAAGCCGAGGTTTTGGAAGTCGCCCGGAAGAAGACCGCCAGTCTGTTCGCCTCCGCCTGCAGCACTCCCGCCTGCCTGATTGACGGCGCCCCCGGCCAGCTCCTCCACGATTACGGCATGGCTCTCGGGATTGCCTTCCAGCTCGTCGACGACCTGCTTGACCTCCGGCAGGACGCCACGGTGCTGGGCAAACCATCGTGTTCGGACATCGTGGAGGGCAAGCAGACCCTGCCTATTCTCTTCATGAAAGACAGCCTGAACACGGCCGGCAAGGCGCGGCTTGAAGGGTTGCGCGGCTCGGAGCTGACCGCGAACGACCACGAATGGGTGCTGGACATGCTCCGGGCAACCAAGGCCGCCGAGCGTACCGAGGCCGTCGCCCGCGATTATGCCGCACTGGCCCATGCGGCCACCGCCCAGATCCACCCGAGCCCCTATAGGGATTCCATGGCGGGTATTGTGGATTTCGTGCTCGCCCGCAACTGGTAGCCCCGGGCTGTTGGGTCTTCGCGCGGCCTTGATGAAGCGCCGTGCCTCATGAGCGGGCGCATACGGTGAAATGTATTAAATAAACCATCATAGATATCGTCTGGATAGTACGGGTGAGGAGAATGGACAATTGAGTATCGCACTGGATACTACGGTTCTCTGTGAAATCCCGGAAGAAGAGGAACAGGAACCGCGGGCAAGGGTCAGCGACGCTTTTGAGGACGCTGAACTGGTTGCCCGTGCGAAGACGGGCGATAGCGACGCATTTGAATTGCTTGTAAAGCGTTATCGCAACGAGGTTTTTGCCCTTTCTTACCATTTCGTGAGGAACCGGGAACAAGCCTGGGACGTCTCACAGGAAGTGTTCATCAAGGTCCACAACGCTCTGGCGCGATTTCGTGGCGATGCCAGCTTCAAGACCTGGCTGATGCGGATCACCGCGAATCAGTGCAAGGATTATTTGAAGAAACGGCGGCTTGAAACCGTCTCGTTCGATGACAGCCGGTATGCGGAGGATGCTCCAAGTCATGTGCTTCCTCCCGACCGAAGTCTGGAGGCACAGGAAATCGGCGAAGCGGTCGAGAAAGCGTTGAGCAAATTGTCACATAAACATCGGACAGCCTTCATCTTACGTGAATTTGAGGGCCTCTCGTACGAGGAGATGGCCCAGGTAATGGATTGCAGCATCGGCACGGTGATGAGCAGGCTGCATCACGCACGCAAGAAACTGCAAAAAGGCCTTACGCACATGGGCCTGATGGGAGCGCACTCATGAACCGGAACTTCAAAACTATTGAACGCTGGTTCGATGGCGACGCATCGTCTGAAACAGCGGCGAAGGCCCTCGTGGCCAGCGATCCCAGGTGTGCGGCGCATCTCGAAACCCTCAAAACACTGCGTAAAGGCGCACAGGAGATTGCGCACAGGCATACCATCGAACCCGCCCAGTTTCCGGCCTTCATGGAAGGCATACGGGAACGCCTCGAGCCCACGCGCCGGCATTACCGCGGCGTATTGACCGTCGCATCGGCCATCGCTGCGTCTCTTATCGCGGCAATCTCAATCTTCATAATTGCAACCCCGGCGCCTGAGAATGTTTCGGCCGAGGTAGAGCAGGTCAACACGTCCATTGAAGGCGCCGAGGTCGGCTACTACAACACCGAGAACGGCACTATGACGGTTTGGGTAGAAATCCCGGAAGGAGATCTCCCTTGACTTTCGCCGCGTTGGCGACCACAGCCACACTGATTCTAACGCCCCTCGCAGCTCAGGAGGCAAGTGAGGCGCGCCCTGCCCCTGTGCACGTGAGTCTCATTGCGGTGCAGGCCACCTACCGGGGCCATCAAGAACGGAAGTTCGATGACAGCATCGTTTCCATCAGGGAAACCGTCGAGGACCTCAAGCAATTTGACGACTTCCGCAAGCTGCGGGAGGCAAAAACGGTCGTCACTTACGGAGAAGAGACCAAGATCCCGCTCGACAGCCGGTACACGCTGTTCCTGAAACCCATCGAGCAGGCTTCCCACGACCGAATCCGCTGCGATGTGCGCGTTCATATGCGGGTGGAGGAACAGGAGAAGAAGCCTGACGGCGCATCCGGCGAGCAAAGCGCGGAACCCAAGTACAAGGAAGTCCTGAGGTGTACCCTCGTTGCCGTTTCAGAGAAACCGTTCAAGGTGGGAGGGCTCAAGCTCGATGAGGGCCAGCTGGTCTTAATCCTGACGCTGAGGAACGCCGACCCCGCGAACAACGGTTAAGCCTTTTCTGACTTAGAGAGGTATTACGGCAAAGCGGTCTTCATCCCGGCCCCGCGTCCATTCCCTTTCCCGCAGCAAGGACTGAGAAGCATACACGGCATTGCTCAGCCCTCGGGTGTGAACCTCGAAGCGGTCCTCGTGGATGTGAATATCGCGGAACTCGACCGGATACTGGGTAAGAGAGCCGGTCACGACTTGTGTAAGCCCTTCCTGTTTAGCAATGTAATGTGCGTGTGCGCTTCCCGAAAGCAGCAGTTTCACTTGCGCATGAGCTTTGAGCCGGTCGAGCAGCAATCCGGCGTTTTCCAGCGCCCCCCGCTGGAGGGCCGAATCTCGGGCCAGCTTCATTTGAGGAAGAATCAACGGAGGGTGCATTGCGATAATGGTAGCCTCTTCATCGTGTTCCGCCAGGTCGCCATCGAGCCACTCAAGCTGGTCAGGCGGAACAATCCACCGCGGCGTCGAGTTGCCGCGCTGGCTGAAGGGCATTACAGTTCCGTCATCCCAGAGCCACCACGCATCCAAGACACAGATGTGGATCTCCCCCTGGGTAAACGAGTACCATGTCCGGGATTCCGGAAGATGGGCTCCGAAAGCCTCCGTAAACCATTGGCGGGATTGTTCATAGCAGAAATCGGAGCTTCCCCCCATGGGATAGTAGGGGAAACCCAGAGAATCCATCAGGTCCCGGGCAGCGAAGACCGCGTCACGGGAATCGGGCCGTGCAATATCCCCGGTGACGATCAAAAAGTCCGGCTGCAGCTCAGACAAGTCGCGCCTCAAACAACTAATAAGTTCCGGAATCAACACGCTTTCTATGCGGCCGTTCCGGGTATTATGAACTTGGCTCCCCAGATGTGGGTCCGATAGCTGGATGAATCGCCACATACCGCCACCCCATTCGCGTATACGATACCACAAAAATGATGAAGTTGCGAACGCCCAAAGCTCCTTGTACCACCATTTCTTCTGCATTAACTTAAGATATTGGAATGTAATACATTGCGGGAGATAGGCCCTTTGGGGGATGAAAGGAGTCTAACTG
>DAOLNV010000140.1 GCA_035416745.1 Candidatus Hydrogenedentota bacterium
AAGGACGCAGATTCCACTTATGCCCGTGGTCCTAAAATCGGGGGTAACCGCACTGCAGGGTCTGCCGTGGGAGCGGAGAACAAGAGTTTAATCACGATGCTTCTCTAGGCAGATGTCGACCTTGTGGTGGAACAGGAGGACGATACGAGAAGACATATTAGCGGCGGAATGACGAGAGGAGTTGCTATCGAAACTCGGAAGGGCTTTTGCTTGGCCCGATTGCGGCATCAGAAGGTAGGTGTGCGAGGAGGGACCGCAAAGCTTTTATATCGGGGCCTATTCTCTCTTGCTATGAAAGTCTCGTCCGGGTCCCGGAACCTTGCGTTTTGGGCATTGCTGCTGATAGTTCTCTTCTTGGCTACCGGCTGCACCAGCGGCTTGGAGCGGGACCTGGCCGCCAAACCCGATGAGTCGCTGGGCGGGCGGTGGTGGTTCAGTAATCCGTGCGGTTGGCTGGCGGTGCGCAGGCCTTTGTTTAACGTGACGGGAAGGCTTACTGCGTCGGCAAGGCCGGGTAGTGCTGTTTCTTTGTTCGTTGCTCCCAACGGTTCCTTCGAGTCTGTCATGTGGGCTCTGGAGAATTGTCCGCCCATTGGCAAGGCGCCTGTTGTGGATGGGCGCTTCTCCGTGCCCTACCTGCCAGTGGGAAAATACTTTGTTGCGTTGCCGAGGGGTTCCTTTGGTGATGTGCAGGGCTTTCCGATTGTCGAGGAGTTCAACACCTCCAGTCATTCCGTTCGGGTGTTGTGGCATGGCGGCGATCCTCGCCATTCGATTTGCGCATTTGCGGTGGACGAGAGAAATCAGTCCGCGGAGAGGTCATTATCGTGACCCAAAATAACGCGTTACTCGATGGGTTGGGCCTTGTGGTCAGTCGGCTTGAGGTCCTGCGCGAGTGGGTCCGGGCCTTTTACTATGAAGTGCTTCTTTCCGGTCACGCGTGTCCCGCTTGCGGAGGAAGACTGGTCATGACAGGCTCTGGACGGGCCTCGTGCGAGGCGTGTCGCTCGAGTCTGGACCCGACTGTGGAGTTTCAGCAAAGCCCTTGTTGCGGCGCGTCTCTGGTGTTTCGGCGGGTGCATTACGCATGCCGGCAATGCGGGGCACCGGTACCTTCCCGGTTCCTGTTTGATGAAAGGCTCTTTAACGCCGGATATTTTTCCGAGCGTATGAGGGAGTCTCGCGAACGCCGGCGTCTGAAGGTTGAAGAGCTTCGCCGGCGCGTGGCGGAGTCGCGGTCCGGGGAATTGCTGGTCTCGGATGTGCCGGCGTTGGACAGTATTCCCGGTTTGGCAGATGCTTTGGACTCGCTTGCGGAAACCGCCGTTTCTTTGGGGGACGGTGGCTTCTGGGATGACGACCCCTTTGTCATGGATGCTTATCGGGAAGTCATTTGGCAAGGCGTGCATGAAGATGCGGTCTTGTTCAGCCAGGTACCCGCTCTGAACAGCGACCCGCGCCGGGATCGGGCGCGCCGGTTCATGACGCTTGTGTTCATGGAACAGGAGCGGGAAGTGGACCTGGCTCAATACGGAAACGATTTGTTGGTGATGCGGCGTGAAGCTGACGCAGAAGGATGCTGAGTTCGTCGCGAAGCTAGGGCGGCTCATGGACGATAAGGACTTGTCGGTCGAGCTTCGCCTGCGGCCCGTGGCTCACATGGTTTTGCGCCGTAATTATGGGGAGAAGATCGAGGCCGTTTTCGGTGTGACGCGGCAGGGCGTGCGCTGGCGATTCAATCGCGTCTTTAACGAGGTGTACGTCCAGGCATATTGCACGATCTGTTGGATAGAGTCCCGCTTCGGTGCCGAGCTGAGGCAGATGGCGTTGGAGGTGGCGCGGGACCGCGCCGAGATGCGCCGGAGGGCGTTGGAGTCAACGGGGCAAGCCGCGGGGGTGAGGGGTGTTGGCAAGCACGAAGATTGACGTGAACCACAGCAGGATCACTCGCATTCAGGATCTGGACGAGTTGGCTGTCGTGTTCTTTCCGGGCAATAAGCGGCATCAGAAAGTTTTCCTGGCTGTGTTCATCGAGTTGAAGTGGGCGGAGGGCCAGTTCGTGCCTGTTCTTGAACCGATAGCGGACAAATTTGGTGTGAGTCGCCGTGCGCTTGAAACGGTGCGTGCAAAGATGCGCCGGCTGGGCCTGATTGACCACGTTTCCCGGTTCGGTCAAAAGTACGGGTGCCGGGAAGGATGGGTGTTCTCCAACAAGTTCGCGAAGGCGTTGAGACGGCTGGCGGACCTTGCTGAATCCCTGCGCGAAAGGCGCGGGCACGCTGGGGAGCGGAAGGACCGAGACGCGCTGACGTACATCTGAACTGGCGCGTGAGGGCCGACCGCAGCCTCCTAAACTGTGGCTGGGGGCGGCCGTGACCGTATTCTCACGCCCGATGAGCTGGTAATGCCGGAAAACGGCCCAGATTGCTTTTTCTCGACGGTATACCCTTCATCGCATGCTTTGGATGACTGCCCGTCAAACGTAAAGGCACTTGCCCTCCTATTTCTGGCATCCCGCACGAGCACGGCTGCCTATCTAGACTGGGTCTCATATGTTCGGTCTGCTGTTCAATGGGCGTTCCTGCGCTAGAAACGCCAGGTTTCGCACGGTTTTCGGGCCTGAGCAGTCTCGGGTACGTTAGGCACTATGGCTGGGGTGTCTTTTTAACAGGGCACGCTCAAAGCGCGTGTCGCGGAAAGGGCGTTTTCTGACCGAAAAGGCCGGGGTTGAGGACCGCAAGAAGCAGAAGGGTCTCCGAGGAACTGAAGGCCAGACACGGCGCCGCCCATTGATCAGACTTTACGACCCGTATCGGGCACTACACGATGGTCACCATCGCGCCCCCAACCTTCATAGAGCGGCTGGACCATCATGTCGGACGCTCATCTTGCGGCGAATTAGCATCAAAGTAAGAGTAAGTGCGACCAGCAAGCCCCACGTGCTCGCGGATAACAGACATCCCAAGAAGAAATCCCACGGATAGTATCTGACGCGGAGCATGTGCTCTCCCGGAGATATTGGTATGCCGATTTGTCCGTAGTTGACGCGGCGGATTTCCAACGGCTTGTTTCCGTCGGTTGCTCGCCAGTCGGGGTGCCAGCTTTCAGACAGAACGACAATGCCCGGGTGGTCGGTCGTGAAGCTGAGCGTCCAGTCTCCGAAAGCGTTCCGCTTTGCTGAGATTTCTTGATACTCTGCACTCCCTTCCACAGGGTCTGCCTCGACCACACATTCCTGTTTGGGATTCAAGGCGCACAATTCGTCGATAGCCGCGCGGTCCTGTTGGGGCATGATGGCTTTGGCAACCAGAAACACTCGGGGTAGTCCGGCTTCTCGACGAAACACGTGTCGCGGCTGCTCAAATTCGTGTGCGGGTGTCGTGAAGACGCGCTCGTATTCCGGGCCAAGATATGGCTCATATGCCATAACATACTTGACGTTCATAAGGTCGAGGATGTTTGGACAGCCCAGTTCGCTGGGAGAGTGCATGCGTAGCTCGACAAGGTCGGAATCGTCCTGCCGCCAGAGCTTCTTGTAAAGATCAAGGTGGTGCGCGTAGATGCCGGGGTGATAGCCCGTGATGATTTCCAGTCCGTGGCGCGCCGCGATTTGTTGGTCTATGGTGAACGTCGGATCATAGATTCGGAAAACCTCTTCCTGTCTTCGCTTCTCAAGGAACTCTGCGGCAGCCAGGCTTGGCAGGACGCGTTTTGTAGCGACCATGTTGATGTGGGGCTGCCAGATATAGAAAAGCTCGATGACAAGAAGAACAACCGCGAGCACGCGCCAATGGGGAGGTTTCAAGGCACCGTAGGCCCACAGGATGGACAGCGGGGCGAGGATGCCGGTGATAGCCAACGGCCACCATGTCCCGAATCCCGGCTTGAGTATTGATGCAGGCAGAACTAAGGGGAGAAGCAAAGCGGATTCCAGGGTCACGCACACCAGAACTGGTAGAAACCATCGGTACCGCGCTATGCGTTCCTGCGACAGGAACATTCCCGCGAGTATGGCTACGAAGAAGTTCGCATAAAACAGCATCCGTCCGGGCGCTCGGAAGAGCTTGAAACCGGGAACAACATGGAAGGCGAGCCAGTAGAATGGGCTATGCTCGCCCAAGGCCAGCATGATCGCCAGAATCGCCAGTCCCGCGAGCGACCAAACTTGGTAGCGGTTTTTGAGGACGACAACCGCTGCAATGGCCAGACACAGCGTTATGATTCCCGGATAGTTCGCGGTTTCCCAGAAGAAGGCGTTTGCCGCGTCTCCCTGCAGCGCTTGCGGAGCGGGCTGTCCCTGGAACGGCCAAATGAAACGCCAGAGGTCGCCGTAGCCCATGCTGTTCATGGTGGCAAACTCGAACGTCACGCCTTCCGAGCGCGCGCTGAGAAGCAGCGTCTGGCGCATTATGGGGAACCACCACGCCGCACCCCCGAGCGCAAAAACGACAAACCCGCCGACGTATGTCGCCCCCCGGATGGCCACGGCCCCGTACGCCTTCGCGAACACATCTGGCAGCATGCGGAGCGCGAGATACGCGGTGGCGAATAGGGTGTGCAGATACATCATTTGCACGCTGCCGCACGTTGCGGTCAACGTGAGCACGAGTCCTAGCAGGACCGCACGCCCAAATCCCGGCTTCTTGCAGATTCGCTCAACCGCCCACAGAATCCACGGAAACCCGAGTGCGGTCGAAAGCAATTCGGCGTGCCCCGCGAACACGTGTCCCGCGGTCTTCCCGCTCAGCGCAAAGGCTGTTGCCGCAAGCACGGCACCAACAGGCGTACATTCCCGCTCGCGGGCAAAAAGAAACATCCCCCACGCGCCTAAGGTTATGTAGAACCAGAAGTAGAAACCAAAGAGGGAGGGCGACGGTATCAGCCAGAAGAGCACTGCAAAGGGATTTAGGACGGCGGGAAGCGGATCCCCCACAATCGACTTGCCGCAAAACACGGTTGGGTCCCAAAGAGGGAACGAGCCATATTCCCACCAGCTTCGCCACTGGACGATCTTGTAAGTGCTGTGGGCGCGGACGATGTCGCTGGCCCAGAGCATCAGGTGAGGGTGCGTGAACACGTCCCAGAAGACCACCGCGGAAATCAGGGCGAGGATCAGGAAGTTCGGTCCAATGCCGTCGGGCCAAAGCCGGTCCGAAACGCCCAATTCAACTGGAGCGGAATTTGGGGACCCGTTATTGGGCTTACTTTGTGCCATACTGCTCACGAGATGTTAATGGCTTTTCGGATTCCAAAGCCTGGAGCAGCAAATCCAATACGTGGCCGGTCGAAAGTCCGGAAAGGCACTGAAAATCCCCCTGCGCGCATCTCAAATGCCTCGGCGAATAGTAAAAGCACGGTTGGCAGGGCAAGCCAAGGGTGGCTTCCTGCCTCCAGGCGCCGGGTACACGAACCCATGCTGCATTTGTGGGGCCAAAGATGCCTGTAGCGGGTACTCCCAGGAACGCGGCGAGATGCAGAAGGGCCGTATCGTTGGAGACGAAGTGATCGCATTGCCCAATTAACGCTGCTGAAAGCGAGAAGTCTTCGGTATCAACCGTGCAGGCGGCCGCCCCGATCATCCCAGCGATAGATTCCTTCACGTCACGCTCTTTATCTCCACCGAAAACCAGGATGCGCGCTGCTGTCTTCTTCAGCAATTGTGCTCCGAGTTCGCCGAATCGCTCCGCAGGCCACCGCTTGTGCTCGTGATTCTTTCTCGTGCTGCCGCCGGGATGGAATCCAATCAACGGTCTTGTTCTGGCAAGTCCGCGTTCATCCAACCATGCGTTGGCCCTGCGCGCATGGGGATCCGGTATGCGGAGCCGTAGGTTCTCCACCGAGCTGCGCTGACCGGCAAGCAATTCGGCGAGTCGCAGGTTCTCTTCGATGTTCGTGAGCGAATCATCCTCATGCACCAAGCGGTTCTGGAGCCAATTCAGGCAAACGAAGCCGAGGTGGTTATAGCGGTGCCCCAAGCGCACCTTCGCGCAGGATAGCCGCGCAATCAGGTTGTACTCGGGCCTGTTGGCCGGGTAGGCCAGAATACAGGCGTCAAACCGCCGCTTTCGAAGACCCAGGACAAACCGCAACGCCTGCCACGCCCCGTTTCGCCAGAATTCGAAGTTGACCGCTTCATCCGCGTCGCCGGCGAGTTCTACAACCGCTCGGGAGCCCTCGAACATGGTGACGACCGTGATGTGCGCGCCGGGCATGGCCTTTCGCAACACCCGGAGGGCAGGCAGGAAGAGCAGCGTGTCTCCAATACCCGGCAGTGAAAAGATGAGTATCCGCATCATCTTTCGACACATTCCCGCCCTGTCAATCGGCGGCATGGCCACTGAACTGCACCTATGCGGTTGCCTAATATAATCCGGTTTTGACGAATGGGCAAGCCTTTTCTCATAATCGTCTCCGCAAGGCCTTTCAAGGCGGGACAAGAGGGGCCCTCTCAGAACGATATGTCTGACGTCGGCGAAAAAGCACCTAGCGCCGCTTGGCCGAGCCGCACGGCAAAGGGCGTTATCAAACACGTCCTGGGTTTCGCTATGAGCTTTCTCCTCCTGGCGTGGATACTGTACAAGGCGGACCTACGCGGAGTCTGGGATGCCATCCAGAGGATTTCGCTCTGGCCCGTTCTGCTCACCCTCGCAATATCGTACGTCAGTTTTCCCCTGCGCACGCTCCAATGGCAATGGCTGATGGGCAATCCGGAGCAAGCCCGCTTCCCTGCCGCATTTCGTGCGCTTTCACTTGGTTACCTCGGGAACTTCCTGCTACCCATGCGCGGCGGCGAATTCCTCAAGGCTTTTGTTCTTGCGCGGAGCACCGAACTTGGTTTTGCGCGCACGCTCTCCGCAGTTGTACTTGCTCGGTTCCAGGACCTGCTCCCGATCCTTTTGCTGGCAATGGCGGTCTTCTGGGTAGCGCCACTGGGCGAAGGCATTCACATGAACCTCGGCGGCCTCCTGGAGAACGCAATCATCATTCCGCCGAAGACGCTCTACGCGGCCTTGGGCTTCTTCGCCCTCGCCGTGGCCGGCGGGGCTGTCTTCTGCGCGATGCTCTACCGGTGGCAGGACGCCACGCATAAGCTGCTCGTCAGTTTCGCCCAAAGATACATCCCGCGCTTGGCCCCACGTCTCGCTGCGGCCTTTGAGCAGGTTTCCGCCACTGTCGATGTAATGGGCGAAGTACGCCTCTTCTGGGGTGGGCAAGCAATGGCGTTTCTTTGCTGGGCGCTCTTCGTCTTGGCCCCGATTCCGCTCTTGTGCTCCTTTTCGTTGAGTATGCGACAGGCTTCCTTGACCTCCGTGGCGATCAATGGCCTCGCGACGTTCGCGCATCTGTTGCCGTCGGGGCCCGGGGCCTTGGGAACCTTTCACGTGCTGTGCCTAGTCGCGTTGTATCTCGTGAACCCCGGCATGGACCCCGATGATGCCGTTGCTTACACGCTCATCGCCCATCTGCTCTCCGCGCTGGGACCAGCCCTGCCGGGCCTGTTCTTCCTTCCCGGCGCGTGGTCCGATGTTCGGGCGGCAAAACGCCATACCACGCCCGTTTCACAGGAGGCGCCCGCCGATGAACCTTAGAATGCCGCTAACATGTCTTCTTCTTTTCTCTTCTTTCGGTTGCCTCGGTGCCGAGGAAGAGGCGCCGGCTCGTCCCGTACTCGAAGTGTCAACGTACCGCGTGAACTTCGGGAAAGTCTCTCCCGAGAAGAGCCCTGAGAAAATCATTACCCTCACCAACACCGGGACGGCTGGCGTTGGCATCACCGCCGTCAAATCCACGTGCCCCTGCACCAGCGCCAAGGCGGATAAACAGCGCCTTGAGCCTGGCGAATCCGCCGCCTTGCGCATCGTGTTGCACCTCAAGGACTATCGCAGCGACGCGGTTCAAGGACGTGTCGTCGTTTGTACCGATGCCCTCGACTCGTGTTGCGCGCCGATTGAGGTCGAGGGCGATATCATCCCCGAATACGTGCTCGAACCGCCGCAAGTTGATTTCGGCCGCGTGAAGCGCGGGGAAACGGTTACAGCATCCTGCCTCTTGCGCCGGAACGGAAGTCGCCCCGTGCAGTTGAGGGCGATCAAGGCCTCGGACGAACTGCAGGTCTCCTGGGCCCCAATCAGCTCGGAAGCCGATGCCGGCGAGGGGGCCGGGGCCTCTCAGATGCCTCCGGACGCGTATCGGATCGAGATTCGATACACTGCGCCGCTCGATGCGAACACCCTGAATGCCCGATTTGAGGTGGAAACCGACGTCGAACGCAAGCCCAGACAAACCGTCGTTGTCAAAGCTCGCCTCGTCGGTGTCGAATGTACCGTCACGCCAAAAGTTATCGTGTTTGACGGCGCGCGTCGGGGAGAACCCGTGCCAGGCATCGAGGTCACAGGCGAAAATGACCTGGAGATTGTGAAGGCCGAGTGTACGATCCCGGGTATCGACCCCGTTGTAACCGAACTCGAGCCCCGCAAGCGTTTTCGCATCAGTCTGCGCGTGACTGAGCGTGCTCCTTTGGGCGATGTGACCGGGAAACTGCGTCTGCGCGTGAGGGAAGGGCCTGTGGAAGAGGTGCGCGAGGTGGGCATTTTCGGGAGTATTGGGTCCTGAGCGTTCCGCCTTACAGTGTCCTCATAGAGTATGCAACCTATGAAATTCCCGCTACTTAAGTGCTTTTCTCTGTTCCCTTGTTGGAAATAGACGAAAAGGGGGGTTGACACTTTATCGCTTTGATGGTAAGTTGGCATTACTATGGCGTGAGTACTTG
>DAOLNV010000141.1 GCA_035416745.1 Candidatus Hydrogenedentota bacterium
GAACATCCAGCGTCCCGCCCTCCGCCACCGACTGGTTCCCGATGGCCCCAAGCTCGGGAGCACGGTTTTGTCCTGGGATAGGCGTGCATACAGTGGACGTCACCAACGGGCCCCCGCCAAGGCGGTATTCAGCGTACCCGCAGATCGTTGCTGTGCCACTCTGACTGCCTGGAACATTTACGCGATAGACGAGCGTAGCAGGGAAGCTCGGGATGCCCAGCCAGAAAAATTCCAGCGTCCCGCTCGAACCCGACGCCGGGGTGAATGCCATGCCAGGTACGCTCACAGGGCTGTTATACGTCCAGCCAGCAGGCAACGTTTCGTAAAGGGCCAACGCGGAGACCGTGCCCGAACCCTCCTTGCTGAAAGTCACCGCAATGTCCAGCGTTCCGCCAGGCACGTAATGATCCGACAGGGCAGCCCTATCTATCGTCAGAACCGTGTCTTGGGCACTTGCAAGGCAGGAAAAGGTGAAGAAGAGACCAAGCAGCACCACACCAGATACCAACGACATCCCGCGTTGTGATGGTCTACGCGTGTAACGCATTACTAGCTCCTTTCGACGAGTCCGCTGCACGACGAACCTGAACCTGACACCTAGTGGACACCAATCATGATGACGCCTGCTTGAGTTGCCAGGCATGATACCCTCACCACCATTCTGATTGCACCCCAAATCTCACGCCGGACTCGAAACGAGTAAGTTCCGCAGCGCTTCCGTCACATGAATAGCCCAGCTCTCAACCCCGAGAAATCCGCCTGCTCGTTGCGAGCAGTCTACACCACTTTCAATTACTGGCAAGTTCCATGCCCGTTGCGTATAACCACAGGCATATCGAATGACTGTTCCCAGCTGGTTGACAAGGCCAAATCGCAGAATCACGGATTCCCCCTCCTATTGTTCGTGGTTTGCGGGACTGATAAGGAGGAAATGCCCTCATGTTTTCCGGAAGGCAAGTAATTGCAATAGGATGCTAAGCAGACTGGTGCGCCTCTATGCAGACTTGAGGCTAAGATTACGGTTTTGAGCAAGAGGTAGACCTTTTCACTCTTGATAAACTATTTCCTTCTTTGGTCAAATCTTGGTCACTCGGTACTCAGCCGGCCACATCTCGTTATGTGTTGACAAATATGCGAATACTTCCATCCAAACCATGGCCGGAGCAGGAGACTTTCCGCCCCTCCGAATCAGTAGATATGCATGAAGGCCCACAAGAAGCAGAACGTTTACGAGAATCAGGCCGTGACCGTTTTACCGAACGCGGATATTCTGTTGCCGCCCCGAATTCGGCGCCCCCCCGAAAACAAAAAACCCCGGAAAAGAAAGTCCTTCCAGGGGTTTCTGTGTCTATGGTGCCGAGAGGGGGACTCGAACCCCCAAGCCCTTTCGAGCACATGGTCCTTAGCCATGCGTGTCTGCCACTTCCACCATCTCGGCGAATAAGAGTGAATTATACCGTCTGGCAGCATGGCATGCAACCTTGTACCGTGCCTTGTGCCGGGGCCTTCGTGCCATGGCCCTCCGACGCGCCGGAAGCCGGTTTCACCCACGCCTCAGGTGGTTTCCAGACAGTCGTCGATGATTCCCCAGAGGTCTCGGACGCCTTCCTTGGATTCGGCGGAGTAAAACACAATGACAGCGTCGTCCTCGAGTTCGAGTTCCTCACGGATCTGTTTCAGGGCGGGTTTGCGGTCGCGAGCGCGCAGCTTGTCGGCCTTCGTGGCGACAATGAGCGCGGGAACGCGAGCCGCGTCGAGCATGTCCAATAAGGCATGGTCGGCGTCATTGGGCTTGTGCCGGGCATCGACAAGATGCATTACCAGGCGCAGCTGTTCCCGTCCGGTGATGTATTCGGTAATCGAGCGTTCCCAGGACATGCGCTCCTTTTTCGAGACCTTGGCGAAGCCGTAACCAGGAAGGTCGACGAAATACACTTCCCCGTTAACGTCAAAAAAGTTGATTAGACGGGTCTTGCCAGGTTTCTTGCTTGTCTTGGCTAGTCCGCGCCGGTTGAGCAGGATGTTGAGCAAGGTCGATTTGCCCACATTGGAGCGCCCTACGAAGGCAATCTCGGGGCGCATGTCGCCGGGATAATGTTCTGGACGCACCGCGCTGGTGACAAATTCCGCGTGGCGAACTTTCATTTCTTCTTCCGCTTCCAGCCGAACGCCACCGCCAATGCTTCGTCGATGTGCTCGACCATAACGAAACTAAGGTCCTTCTTCACCTCGTTGGGCACGTCGCGCAGGTCTTTTTCGTTTTCCTTGGGAAGCACGATGGTTTTTATACCCGCCCGGTGCGCCGCGAGAACCTTTTCTTTCACGCCGCCCACAGGCAGGACGCGGCCCCGCAGGGTGATCTCGCCCGTCATAGCCAATGCGGGCTTCGGCGGCTTCTTTTTCAAGGCCGACAGCAACGATACTGCGATGGGGACACCGGCGGACGGACCGTCTTTGGGAATGCCGCCCTCGGGCACGTGCACATGCACATCGAACATCTTGGCGAAGGTCACGGGGATACCCAATTGGCTGGCATGAGCCCTCAGGTACGTATAAGCCGCCTGCGCCGATTCGCGCATCACCTCGCCCAACTGTCCGGTCAGCGACACCTCGCCCTTGCCGCGGGCGAGGCTGGTCTCGATATGCAGAATGTCGCCGCCGACAGCGGTCCACGCGACGCCCACGGCCACCCCCACGCCGGGCTTGGTATCGGCGCGATTCTCGAGATAGTCGGGCGGCCCAAGCAGTTCGCTTACACGGCTCTCGTTGATGACCATCTTGCGGTTTTGGCCTTTGTCGACGACCCGCACGGCCACCTTGCGACAGACGTTGGCGATCTGCCGTTCGAGTTCCCGCACGCCGGCCTCCCGCGTATATCCTTCGATGATGGTTCGAACGCCCTTCGGCGTGAAACGGACAGCCTCCACGTCCAGCCCGCATTCCTTCATCTGTTTGGGCACCAGAAAGTGTTGGGCGATCCGTTCCTTCTCGAAAGCCGTGTAGCTCGATAGCCGTACGACTTCCATACGGTCGTGCAGCGGCGCGGGAATTTCGTATTCGTCGTTGGCGGTCGTGATGAAGAACACTTCCTGAAGATCCACGTCCACTTCGAGGTAGTGGTCGCTGAAGGCGTGATTCTGTTCCGGATCCAGCACCTCGAGCAGGGCCGACGACGGGTCGCCCCGGAAGTCCATGCTCATCTTGTCCACCTCATCCAGCATGAATACCGGATTCTTGACGCCGCCTCGGGCCAGTCCCTGGATAATTCGTCCCGGAAGGGCCCCTACGTAGGTGCGGCGATGACCGCGAATCTCGGCTTCGTCGCGAATGCCGCCGAGAGAGACCCGCACGAATTTTCGCTTCATGGCACGAGCGATCGACTTGCCGAGTGACGTTTTTCCCACGCCTGGCGGGCCCACCAGGCACAGTATCGGACCCTTCGACTTTCGGTTCAGCTTGCGGACCGCCAGGAACTCGAGGATGCGCTCCTTGACTTTCCTGAGACCGTAATGGTCTTCGTCGAGGATTTCTCGAGCTTCTTTGATGTCGATGTCGTCGCGGCTGCGCTTGCTCCAGGGCACATCGACCAGCCATTCGAGATAGGTCCGGATAACACCGCTTTCAGGACTCATCGAGGGCGTGCGTTCAAAACGCCCATACTCGCGGAGAGCCTTCTGGCGGACTTCCGCGGGCATGCGCGCCTTCTCGATCTGCTTGCGCAGGTCGGCAAACTCGTCCATTCCTTCTTCGCGCGCACCGAGTTCCTGTTGAATCGCTTTCAACTGCTCGTGAAGGTAGAACTCCCGCTGGCTTCGGTCCATTTGGTCGCGAACCCGGTCACGCACCCGCCGTTCGATGTCCATGAGATCGTTTTCGCGCATCAGGAGGGTCGAGATGTGTTCGAGACGCGCCGAGGGATCGAGTTCCTCGAGCAGTTCCTGCCGCTCATTGGCGCTCAAGGGCAAATAGGCGCAGATCAGGTCACCCAGAGTCGCGGGCTCCGGTATGCTTTGAAGTGAGCCGACGACTTCCGGGGATACCCGCTGGCTGGCGTGGGCGTACTCTTCGAATTGCCGGAGCGTCATCCGCATGTATGCGGTGGTCTCCTCATTGACCTCGACGTGCTCGACCTCGACGCGCTCGACCTGTACCTCGGCATACCCGCCTTTGCGGGAAAGCCGAAGCACCCGGCCACGGGCAAGACCTTCGATGACCACTTTCATCGTGCCGTCGGGCATGCGCAACGTCTGCAAAATGTTGGCGGCGACTCCGACGCGGTATAGGTCGTCGACTCCGGGCGACTCGACTTCCGGGTCTGTCTGCGAACACAAGAAGAGCGGGCGTCCCGAAGAAAGGCTCTCTTCCACTGCCGCCACCGATGCCGGCCTTCCTACGAGCAGCGGCACAACCATCTGGGGGAAAACAACCACATCTTTTAGCGGCAGAAGCGGCAGACGATCGGTGCGTTCTTGTTTCTTGGATGCCATTCTGACTTCCTTACTCAGGTGCAAATACCACTACGCGTATGATCTCATCCCAACGATGCAGGAAATGTCAATTTGACGGCAGGCCGGTCAAGTCCAGCCCTCACAAAGCGGGACCGGAGGAACGCGGTGTTCCTCCGGTCCGACAAAGACCCTCTCGCGCGAAAACAGTGAAAATGGGCTGGGCCGCTGACAAAGCCCTTAGGCCGAGGCCGAGGACTTGCCCTCCTCGGGACGCCCTTCAGCCTCGTGTTCATAGACAAGCAACGGCTCTTCCTTGTTGAGGATAACTCCCGGAGTGATGATGCACTCGCGAACGTCCTTTCGGGAGGGAATCTCAAACATCACGTTTAACATGGCTTGTTCGAGAATGCTGCGCAGACCCCGCGCGCCCGTGTCTTTCTCGATGGCATAGTCCGCGACAGCGTCGATGGTTTCCTCGCTGAAACGGAGCTTGACATTCTCCATCTCGAAAAGCTTCTGATATTGGCGCATGATGGCGTTCTTGGGCTCGACCAGGATTCGCCGGAGGTCCTCTTTGCTCAACTCGCGCAAACTTGCGATCACTGGGACACGGCCCGAGAATTCGGGGATCATGCCGAACTTGATCAGGTCTTCAGGCTCGACCAGCTCAAGCAATTCGCCCGTGCTGCGCTCATGGCGCGACTGTACATTCGCGTTGAAGCCCATGACATTTTGCCGGGTCCGCCGCTCGACAATCTTCTCGAGCGAATTGAAGGCGCCCCCGCAAATGAACAGGATATTCGTCGTATCTACTTGAATACACTCTTGTTGGGGATGTTTGCGGCCGCCTTGAGGCGGCACATTCGCAATCGAACCCTCCAGAAGCTTCAGCAGCGCTTGCTGCACACCCTCGCCCGACACATCGCGCGTAATAGAGGGGCTGTCGCCTTTGCGCGCAATCTTGTCTATCTCATCGATGTAGACAATGCCAGTTTCTGCGCGGCCCGGATCGAAGTCCGCAGCCTGCAATAACTTAAGTATAACGTTCTCAACGTCATCGCCCACGTATCCCGCTTCGGTCAGGGTCGTCGCATCCACCACCGCGAACGGCACATCCAGCATTTTCGCAAGGGTCTGGGCCAGCAAGGTCTTACCACAACCCGACGGACCGATGAGCAGCACGTTGGACTTGTGAAGCTCGACCCCGTCGATTTCTCCACCTGATAGAATGCGCTTGTAGTGATTGTGAACCGCCACGGAAAGAATGCGTTTGGCCTTTTCCTGACCAATCACATACTGCTCAAGATAGTGGAAGATCTCGTCCGGGCGAGGAACCTTCAGGCCTCGAGACACCCCCTTGCGGGCGCGGTCTTCCGCCACGATTTCCGAGCATAGCTGGACACACTCGTCGCAGATGTTAACTTCTGGCCCGGCAATGAGTTTGCCGACTTCGTCATGACGCTTCCCGCAGAAGGAACAGGTGGGGACGTCACCTCGCGTGCGATGTGGAGCCATACATACCTCCCTTGGTGACGAGACTGTCGACAGTTGTTATAGCATTGTTAGGCGATTTTGTCAACAGTTTTCTCGCCCAGGGCATTCAATAAGGTACTGCTTCTTCCTATATTTAGCAGGATAGCCGCGTTTTCTGCAAGTTTCATCCCGCCCCGTCGGGCGCGGCAGCGGGGCCCACTGGCCTTGTACTTATTCACACTACCTTTTTGATAAGCTCTTTTCTGACTGTGACTTAACGGCTTCGCGGCGGAGTATTTCGTCCACCAGACCGTATTCTTGTGCCTCGCGGGCATCCATGAAGAAATCGCGGTCGCTGTCACGGCGGATGTTTTCGATGGGCTGGCCGGTGTGGCGAGCCAGGATTTCATCGAGCATTTCGCCGACACGGACGATTTCCCTGGCCTGGATATCAATGTCGGAGGCCTGCCCGTGTGCGCCGCCCATCGGCTGGTGCAGCAGGAAACGGGAATAAGGAAGCGCGAACCGTTTTCCGGGAGAACCCGCAGCCATCAAAACGGCGCCCATGCTTGCAGCCTGTCCGAGACAGATACATGAGACATCCGGTTTGATGTATTGCATCGTGTCGTAGATGGCCAGACCCGCAGTGACACTGCCGCCCGGCGTGTTGATGTACAATTGGATGTCCTTATCAGGATCTTCCGATTCCAAGAACAGAAGCTGCGCAATCACGTAGTTGGCGACATGGTCGTCGATCGGGAAGCCGAGGAAAACGATACGTTCCTTAAGCATCTTGGAATAGATGTCGTACGGCCGCTCGCCACGGCTTGTATCTTCATAGATCGTGACTGCCCGGAGATCCAGGGGGTTTCGTAGATACTCATGCATCATTGGCGTCTTCTTGCGCCTCCAACTCTTCTTGCTTGACAGCCTTGTCCTTGACCTTGGCGTTTTCCATGACCAGTTTCATCGCCTTGGCGCGGTACAAGCGGCCCTCGGTCCGGCTGCGGCGATCGCCTTCCTCAAGATAGCTGGAAACCATATCCGACTGCACACCAGCGCGCATGGCGATTGAGGCGACTTCCTGCTCGAAATCTTCGTCCGTGACCTCGATACTCTCTGCTTCACCAATCTTGTTAAGCGTTGTGATGCGTTTAACGTCGAGTTCGGCCGTCTCGCGGGCTTTCTTGCGCAGTTCGTCCTCGCGCGCCTCGATATCCGCCATCGAGGTGCCCGTCTGACGAAGCCGGGAAACCTGTTCGCGGTACATGTCTTCGCCCAATTCGTCGAGGAGGCTCTTGGGCAATTCGTACTTGCACTTCTTCATGACGGCGTCGAGCGCGCGGCTCTCCGCAATTGCGTTGCTCTGCTCGGCCGCGTTCTCGCTCATCTGCGTGCGGATTTTCTCCTTCATATCGGCCACGCTCTCGAAGCCCGCCTGTTTGGCAAACGAGTCATTCAGCTCCGGCATCTGGCGGCGTTTCAGTTCCTTTACCTTGATACTAAAATCCGCCTTCTTGCCTCGAAGTTCCTCGTTGGGCAGATTCTGGGGCAGAGACACGGTACAAGAGACCTCCGAACCGGGTGAACTGCCGAGCAGCGCCTTCTCGAACTCAGGGAAAAACCGCTTGGTGCCGAGGATATACGGATAGTCGCTGGCCGAACCACCGGCGAATCCCTCGCCGTTTACCGTCCCCTTGAAATCAATGATGACCTGGTCGCCATCCGCCGCCGTGCCGTCGCCGAGGGTCTCGAAAACCGCATAGCGCGAACGCAGATCCTGAACGGCCACATCGACTTGCTCGTCTTCGACCGCAATCACAGGCCGTTCAACGCTGACGCCCTTGTACTTGCCCAGCTCCACGCGCGGCGCGACTTCGAACTTGAAGGTGAACGTCAGGGGCTCATCTTCCGGACGCTCCTTCTTCTCCTCGAGCCCATCGATATCCGGCATGCCCAGAGGCCGCAGCTCTTCGTCTTTGATCAGTTTTTGAAACGCAGCGCTTACAAGCTTGGCCTCGACTTCCCCCTTGACAATCTTGCCGAACTTCTTCTCGATGAGTTTGCGCGGCGCCCGGCCAGGGCGGAACCCCGGTACTTCGGCTTCCTTCTTCAGCTCGTCGATCATCTCGGCCGATTTCTGGTTTTTGTTTGCAGGCGGAATGGTGACCTTGACTTCGTAGGCGCAGTCGCCCTTGTAGTCGACTTCGAATTGTGGGTCTTCTACGAAATCGTCCTCTTCCTCCTCCGCCGTCCCGGCAGTGGCTTCCTTCGTTTCTTCCTCAGCGGCCGCCACGGTTTCATCCTGTTCCGGCTGCTTTTCGTCTTCGTGCTTTTTCTTTTTTTCTGCCATGGGGTCTAATCTACCTTTGTCAACGTTGCCATCAGGCTTGCACAGCGTTTCCCTTCGGTACATGGTGGGCGAGGCGGGACTCGAACCCGCACACCTTGCGGCACTGGATCCTAAGTCCAGCGCGTCTGCCAATTCCGCCACTCGCCCGCGGGTTCACCCGCTTCCAACATGCCATATCACTCAAGCGCGTAGCGCCATTCTAACACGGCATCCTGCCTTGGGTATCATGCCCGAGCCGGCAAAAAGAGAGTGGCTGGGGAGCCAGGCTTCGCCAACTCCCCGAACGGCGTCCACGCCCACAATCCAAAACCGAAAATTGATGTTACCATAATAAAACCAAGGTTTTCAACACGTTGTCGCCGCTC
>DAOLNV010000142.1 GCA_035416745.1 Candidatus Hydrogenedentota bacterium
GGTTGTTTCCGCCCCCGCGCATGGTTTAGACTTCCTATACTTGTGACCAGTAGTCGCGCGGTGCGGATGTTTTTTCTCTGGGCGTCGCGGGGGCTGAAGGGGGATATCATGACACAAAGTGTTGACCTCACGGAGCGGCAGCCTTGGTACCAGGGCCTTACCGGTTATCACTACTTGGTATTGGCCGTGGCTTGCTTTGGCTGGTCGTTCGACACGATGGACCAGTGGCTGTACGTCTTTGTGAAGCAGCATGCCCTGCGCGACCTGCTTCCGCTTACCGTGCCCAATTCCGAGGTGAGCACATACATCGGCTATGCGCAAACATGCCTGATCCTCGGCTGGGCGACGGGCGGGCTGATCTTTGGAATGGTGGGCGACCGGCTGGGCCGGACCCGCACCATGGCTCTCACGATCCTGGTGTACGCCCTGTTTACGGGGCTCAGCGGCCTGTCGCAGAACTGGTGGCAGTTTGCGCTCTTCCGGTTCCTGACCGGCCTGGGCGTCGGCGGCGAGTTCGCGGCGGGGGCGGCGCTTGTGGCGGAATCGTTCCCGGCGCATGCGCGAAGCACCGCCCTGAGCGTTGTTCAGGCGTCTTCGACACTGGGCAACGTGGCCGCGGGCGTCATCAACCTTATTATGACGTCCTACCTGCCCGTCGAGCAGGCTTGGCGCTGGGTGTTTGCGATTGGCATTCTGCCGGCGCTGCTTGTGGTGGTGATTTTTGCGTTCGTCCGCGAGCCCGAGGCCTGGCAGGCGGCGCGCGCTCGCGCACGCGAGGCCAAAGCGAAGGGCGAACGCCGGCAGGTGGGGTCGATCGTGGCCTTGTTCACCGAGCCGACGGTGCGCCGGAACACCCTGGTGGGCGTCGCACTTGCAGCGGTGGGCGTAATCGGGTTCTGGGGCATCAGCACGTGGACGCCCGAACTGTTGCGGGCTACCCTCAGCGCGCAGAACCTGGACCCGGGCCTTATTGAGCGACGCGTCAGTTACGCCGGAATGCTGCAGAACTTCGGCGGCATGTTCGGCGCGCTGGCATTCGGGTGGTTGGCGCGGCGAATCGGGCGGCGCCCGGCCTTCCTCATCGCCCTGCTGGGGTGCGCCGTCGAGATTCCGGCCACCTTCTTCTTCGCCAATACGTACCATATGGCCTTGGTGTTCTTCTTTGGCATGGGTTTCGTCCTGCTGCTGTTGCTGGGCGGGTTCACGGTGTACTTCCCCGAGCTGTTCCCCACGCGCTTGCGCGCCACGGGAACGGGGTTCTGCTACAACGTCGCGCGGTACCTTTCGGCCCCGTCGCCGGCGTTCTTTGGCCAACTGAGCGCGGCCATCGGCATTCAGAAAGCTGCTCTTGCGATCTCGTCGGCCTTCGTGCTCGGCATCGCCGTGCTGCCGTTCGCGCCGGAAACAAAGGGCAAACCTTTGCCGGAGTGATCGACGAAGCCGCATCGTAGGTATGGGGGCCGAACCCGGCGTTCGGTTTTGCGCCAGGTTCCTGTATTGCGCCGTACCGCGCAGACCGGGGGGCGCTTCGGTTTCCGGAGGCGGGTCCGGGCAGGAGTGCTGGGTGGCGCGGCGTGTTTTACCGCCGTGAAAGAAGATGCCCGTCGCGTGAGGGGTTCATTTCCGCCAGTGAGCGGTACGGCCTTCCCGCACAGCTGCCGCGCCGTATTTGCCCGACAAGACTGCCACGATACGCTCGAACCAGGCGTCCAGCTCCGGCGGCCCGCCAAGACTCGACCATAGCGCTTCGGCAACGGCGCCGGGGCTCTGTTCGAAACCTCACCCCTTGCAGG
The DNA here is from genome assembly GCA_035416745.1 of Candidatus Hydrogenedentota bacterium. NCBI lineage: Bacteria > Pseudomonadati > Candidatus Hydrogenedentota > Candidatus Hydrogenedentota bacterium. The sequence continues at coordinate 1,794 of DAOLNV010000142.1, forward strand.
AGATAATGGTATTCAGAATCGTCAGCGACACGATGATCGAGCGTTTGAGCGCCGCCACCCGCGCGGCGTCTTTGAACTCGCCTTCGATCGACAGGAAATCGCGCAGGACGGCTTCAAGGCCCTCTTTGTACCCGGCCCGGCCCGCGGCGTTCAGGTAATGCTCGGCGGACATAAAAGCCGCCGGACCAGGAGACGTCCCGAACAGGCCGTCCATATAAAATTCTCCGGGGGGTCCGCCGATGGCCGTGTCAAAGTGATCGTCCATCACCCATTGACCGAAATAGGCATCCTCGGCACGCTCGAAGATGTCGGCGAGCTTGTCGAGCGCGGCGGCGTTCTTTGGACGATAAAGTTCGCCGAGGGTTTCGGCCAGCACGTCGCGCAACTCGCGGCCAGGCTCCTTTAGAATGCGCCCGCCAAAAGCAACGTTCACTTCGACGCCCGGATTGTTCGCCGGACCCTGGTAGTACATGCATCCGCGCGCGCCCTGTTCGAAATGCTTCTTGATCCCCGCGCCCTGCCGCTTGGTGTAGGGCAGGAAGTAGGACGTGCGGTCGAAACGGTGCGACGGGTACAGCCACAACGCGCCTGACGTGCCGTACGCGCAGTGCAGGTCTCTGACGAACTGTGCCCTTTCGTCGTCGGCCACGTACGTGCCCTTCCATCCCTGGTCGTAGAATCCGTCGATGTGGCGGCTCATCTCGATGATCATCGCTTTGTGCTCCGCCGTGAAGCGCTGCTTGGGACCGACCCAGCCGATGGGTATGACGTTGATGAGCTTGTCCGGCCACTTGCTGCGGATATAGTCGGCCGTCTTGGTGTTGATGCGGCAATGGTAGCCTACCACGCCCTCGGGTCCGCCCGCGCATTGCGTGCAGCAACAACCGCCCTGATCGAACGACTCGAGGTGCACGCCATCCATGTCAAATTCCGTCAGCACGAAATCAAGGATGCGGCTCACCCACTCGAAGGACTTGGGGTTGGCGTCGCACATGGCCGTCTGCAACGGTGTGCCGTCGGGAAGCCTGGCCGCCAGGGAAGGGTCGTTCTTGATGATTTCCTCGTAACCCCAACTGTACGTCCCCATCCCATAGATGATCTTCATGCCCCGTTCGTGGGCGGCGTCGATAATCTTTCGAACGTTCCGCTTGCGGGTCTCATCGATGCCGGCGCCAAGGTTCAGCGGCCAGCCGTGCGTGACAAAGAAGCCCCACGCGTCGAGATGCGTGTATCCCGACCGGCTCTGAAGCTCGAGCGCCGCAATTGTACTGCGAACGGTCTCATCGTCCATCTGGGGCGCGGGCCAATTCTCGAGCGGCAGCGGCTCGAGCCGCATATCGTTGATCCACGCGCCGAAGGCGATACGGTAATCGTACCCGGCCCCTCCAGCGGCCGGAGCAATGGCCGGGGTCTGGGCCGCCCCTGTCTTTGCCGTGGCGGCTATCCCTGCTGCTCCTATAGCCGCCGTCTTGACGAAATCGCGTCGTGTCATAGCCATGATGTCAGTCCCTCGCGCAATTTTCCTTTGGGGCCGTGGCGAACCGCACCCAATGGCCGGGGCAGGGCGTCAATACCCCTTCATGATCCTATTCTTACATGCCATATGCCGTCCAGATTGAGCGTTTCGCATGTGCAGTTGCTCAGATCCGAGTTTTTCAGCCCGATACCCATAGTCTACGAGGATTTCTTTCGCTTTGGACCCCTCCTATTGACGCCACGAGCCGACGCGACTAGGATTAAGGCTGACTCGCTCGCAGGAGGGTGGTGCCATGCAAGAGGATATCTGTTGTCCAGAGTTTGAGCCGGCGCCGTGGGATGGCAAAATCGTCGAGTGGAACGACAAGAAGTTCATCAAGGACCGTGTTTTCACATTCCTGTACATGCCATTCGGCTTCGGCAAAGTCATGAGGGCGCTGGACAGGCAGGTGCGGAATGCCGGCGCCACTATGCCCGACCGGCTATGCCTGTCTGACCACACCTCGAAGTGGAACATGGACGTCTATCTTGCCGTAGACAAAGCGATTCCCGACGCGCAAAACGTCACGCTCAGCGGCAAATTCCTGTGCAAGGTCTACGAAGGTCCTTACAAAGACACGGGCAAATGGTGCAAAGACTTCGAGCTTTTTGCCAAGAGCAAAGACCAAACCATTAAGAAATGGTATATGTGGTATACGACGTGCCCGAAATGCGCGAAGAAATACGGCAAGAACTACGTGGTCTTCCTGGGGAAAACGGGCAACGCCATTTGACGCGGGTGTTCGCCGCCGGCCGGTGAAGAACTCCGCAGCAACGCCGCAGACGGGCGTGAGTTCGGGGTCTCCATGGACCTTCTTGTGCTGCCCGAAGCACAACTAGCGGACGGCGGCGTATCCTCCGGGCACACCTTGCTTCGAATAGACAATCTGCCACAGTTGATTCCACCGCGCTCGGAACGATCCCGCGCAACTCAGGAGATAGTATTTCCACATCCGGCAAAACCGTTCGCCGTAGTCTTTTTCGAAGTCAGCCCAATGCTCGTTGAAATTGCGCCACCATGCCATCAGTGTCTTGTCGTAATCCGCGCCGAAATTGTGGATATCCTCCGTCACGAAAAGGCCCTCCGTGGCCTTTGCCAACTGCTTTATGGATGGAAGCATCGAGTTGGGGAATATGTACTTCTCGATCCAGGGGTCGGTCGAAGTGGTGCTGCGCAAGGTGCCGATTGTCTGAAGCAGGAACAAACCGTGGTCAGCGAGGCAGCGGTGAACGATCTTCATGTAGCCCCGGTAATTCTTGTATCCCACATGTTCGATCATGCCCAATGACACAATCCGGTCGAAACGCCCATTGAGATCTCTATAGTCGCTCAGGCAGAGTTCGATGGGCAGTCCGTCGCACAGCTCTTTCGCCAGCGCAAACTGTTCCTTTGACACGGTTGTTCCGACGGCCTCGATGCGGTACTTCTCCGCGGCATATTTTACGAAAGAGCCCCAACCGCAGCCGATGTCCAGGAGCCGCATCCCCGGTTGCAACCCGATCTTCCTGCAGATCATTTCGAGCTTGTGTTCTTGAGCGTCATCCAGGGTCGACGCGCATTTCCAGTACCCGCACGAATACACGAGGCGCCGGTCGAGCATGGCCTTGTAGAGTTCATTTCCGATGTCATAGTGCCGTTCGCCTATCACAAAGGCGCGCGATCTCCGCTGGCGATTAAACAAACAGGCCTTAATGAATCCCAGAAGGAGGGGCCAGTTCCACAGACCCCGATGAATCTCTCCCGAAAGAACGCGGTGAAAGAATTCGTCAAGCGCGCCGCAATCCCACCAGCCCTCCATGTACGATTCGCCCAAGCCCAGCGAACCCCGGCTCAAAACCCTGCCAAATGTGCGCCCGTCATGTATCTGGATATCCCAGGGACGGTCGCCGCAAATGCGGATATCCGCCCGCGCCAGGAGACTCGCTACTGCCCGCGCCTCCGAAGTGTCGAAAGCGGTGGTCTGTTCCTGTCTCTGTTTGACCATGGCTTGATGCGCCGCCCCATCCAAGGCAGAACCGCACCGAACCCCAAGCTGCCTTCTCTTCTCCGCCCGCGGCGTCAGGCATCTACTATATCATGCTTCCGGGGTGTGCCGCGCTGCGGCACGTCAGCAACGCTCGCGCTAATGCTTCAGCCGAGTGATGGGACCCGCGCGCCCCCATCTCGCACTCGCTGCCGGCTTGGATGCGCAAGAGCCGCGCTACGCCTTCTCGGCCGGCTCGACCACAACCGCAGCATAGACCTCCAGCCTGTCGATACGCACGATGAGCCTTTTCTTCTCGAGCATCACGGTTGCCGCAGCGCCCCTGCACGTCACTCGTGGAGCGGGGCAGGGGCTCTCCAACTCGACCCTGATCTCGCGCAAGGCGGGAATCTCGTGTACGCGGGGCATGTCGTGTGCCGAATGGGTCCGATTGGCCAGGTGGATGATGGTTCGTTCGGGCGTGTTCTGGCGCCACACCGTGACCTCGAGAGTTCTCGGGGCCTCCACAATCACTTGCCGCTGCGGCAGGAGCTGGTCTATATAGTCTGCCATGCGGTCGCGGGCATGGGTGAGGTTATGCAGCGCGTAATAGCGGCCCAATCCGAACGCCACGTACAAGACATGTCCTTTGCCCGACTTCTTCGTTACGGCCACCGGCCATTGCGTGGGCTTCATAGGGAAGGGATCCATATATCCCGCCACGGACCCGGCGGGGTCCGTGGCGATATGGCGCGCCAGCACTTCACCCGACGCAACTACCTGCTGAAACACGCCTGATGCCGGTTCGGGCTCGACCGGGCCTTCCATCGCAAAGGGGCCTTCGACCATTCCCTTGCGGGTCAGACCGAACAGTTTCGCCAGAGCAAAGTCGGGGCGGGGAAAGCCCCTCTCGTCTCCCAGCGACATCTCACCCGTGGCCAGCACGTGGCCGCCCGCGCGCGCATACGCGTCCACGGCCGCGCAAAATGTGTCGCTCACGAACGCCGTATTCGGCAGTATAAGCAGGTCGTACGCCTTCAAATCCTCCGCGGAGCTGACCTTCTCGGCCACCACGATTTCGAAGGGAATGTGCTCCTCGATGAGTACCCGGGACCATCCGTCGAGTTCCTGCGACCAGTCCATCCGCCCTTCGCGGAAATACCTTCGCGTGGCCCAAGAGAACACCAGCGCCACCTTGGCCGCGGGCTCAGAGTCCGCGTGCAGGTCCGCGTCCTCCATGAAGAAATCCAGCCCTTTCCGGACCGTCTCGAGCAGGCGCTTGGAGCTGGTGGTGTCCGGATAGGCGCCCACGCAACAAGGGCCGAGCACGTTGCAGCCGTTGGCCTTCGCGCTCGCTGCGCTGATCTGCCATGCGGTCAGCGGCACGGACAGATGAGCGTGGTTCGGCGATGAAGAGGTCAGCAGTTCGCACGACGGTTTCCCGATCGCCCGATGCCAACGCATCGTCAGGTCTGACGCGTGCAGATCAAAGAAGATCTCCGACACATAGAGGTCCAGGTGAGGCAGCCAGTTCTCATCGAACCCGTAAATGGGCGGCAACCAGACGGGGTTCTGGCCGTTGTGGGCGGCGAAAACGCCGTGCTCGCGCAGCACGGCCGATACCTCGCCAATAAGTGACGCGCTGCATTCGCTTCGCCAGTCAATGAACTCCCGCCAGTTGGCGCTGATGGCCTCTTGCGTGATCTCTTTCGTACCGCAGATTTTCTCGAGCGCAGGACGGCAGTAGCCGCACACGCACACCCCGCTGTTGAAGAACATGTCGAGGTGAAACCCGTCGGGATGATACCGCTCGATGATTTCGCGCGCTACCGCGACTACCTGCGCCCGCCGGGGGGAATTGATGCACGCAAAACGCCACGAGCCGCCCGGCACCCGCTGGACGCGCCAGTCCGGATTGTCCGGAGCGGCCCAAGACGCCAGCGGGTACTCGGTCTCCGGTTTCCCGCCCATTGGGACCACATACCATTCCGGGTGGCGGGATTCCAGCCAGTTGATATACCCGATGACTTTCTGCCCCTGGGCCTGCAGGCGCGACGACACTTCGCCAAAGTAGTCGCGGCCTTTCAGGTTCGGGTGCATGGGCCAGATCGCGCTCGGATAGTAGGCTACGCTGAACTGATTGGCGGCGTACACCGCGACGATGTCCGCGCCCGTGGCCGCCAGTTCCGCCGCGATCCGGTCGGGATCGTAGTTCGCGAACGCCGTCTCCTGGTCGTTCAAGGCATACTGGTCGTACCAGTAGATGCGCTGCCGTCTGTTCAACCATTCGTGAGGAGATACGGCTGCGTGCGCCGCCCGGGCAGCTGCCCCCCGTTCGGCTGGTGTACCCCTTGCTGCAAGTCCCATGGCTCCCAAAGCTCCTATTCGCAAGATATCTCTGCGTGCCAGAAACACTTTCTTTTCCTTTTGCCGGACATCCGGGCCGTCCGAAGCCGGTCCGCACAAGCCCAAAGGCAGTTGCCGCGACTCGCCGCCGTTACATCTGGTCTACGGTCTTCGTACTGGAGTTTCGTGCTGACTATGAGGAATCCCGCGCGAAACCCATCGTCTCATGCGCCGCCCGCGTAATTCAGCGCCTCCTCGACCATAGCAAAATAATTCTTCAGGGGCACGTAGTTGCACACGGTGTTGCCCGAACCGAGAGCAAACCGGCCTCCCGGCATACAGGCATCGATTATTGTGCGCACGTGGGCCCGAAGCGCCGGTTCCGGCAGCCGGGCCAGCTTGTCCACATCCACGCCCCCCAGGACGGCCACGCGGTTGCCATAACGCCGCTTGAAATCGATAACGGAGTTGCCTTCGTCTTCAAAAGAGTGCCTCGCGTCGATCCCGACATCGTCAACGAGGTCCGGCGCGATGGCATCCAGGTTGCCGCACGAGTGCAGGAGGTAAACAAGCCCGTGCTGATGCGCGAGTGCGGCCAGCTTCTTATGCCATGGCAGCACATACTCTCTCAGATGGCTTGGCGACACCAGCGTGCCCGTCTTGAAACCCATGTCATCGCCCTGGAAGAAGCCGTAGAGGTTCGGCAAGCCCAGGAGACGTTCGTACATCGCGCAGATGATTTCTCCCACCCGTTGAAACACCGCCCGGACCAGGTCAGGCTGTTCATAAACGAGGTAACATAGGTTCTGATACCCCAACAGCGTGTCGAGCGGGATTTCGAGGAATCCGCTTGTAGGGCATACCAGAAGGCCCATGCCTTCGGGAAGATGCGCCGCAGCGTACTCGTAGGGCCAGAGCTCCGCCTTCGCTGGCTCGGGCCAGGGATACTTCTCGAAATCCTCCCAGGACGCAATCGGGCCGCGGGTTTC
>DAOLNV010000143.1 GCA_035416745.1 Candidatus Hydrogenedentota bacterium
CCGTCTCGGCCGCAAAGGCAAAGAGCGTGACGGAAACTGGGAGCGCGGCCGTCTCGGCCGCAAAGGCAAAGAGCGTGCAAGATGCACGCGCTCCCAGGAGCACCGGTTGGGAGACGTTTCTCGAAGCGGTCATGCAGGCCGGGTTCGCTCTCACGGGCACATGGCCCATACGCACGGAAAGAAGCGGGGGACTGCGAAACCTGGAACAGAACGCCCTCGCCTCCAGCATCGTTCTTGTGTGCCGGTGTCGCGGGGAAAGTGCGTCTCTTGCCACGCGGGGGCAGTTCATGACGGCGCTGAAACGCGAGTTGCCGGAAGCGTTGCGGTTGTTGCAGCACGGGAACGTTGCGCCGGTGGACCTGGCACAGGCGGCCATCGGACCCGGCATGGCGGTGTTTTCGCGGCACGCCAAGGTGATCGAGCCGGACGGGTCGCCCATGCGGGTGCGGACGGCGCTGGCGCTCATCAACGAGGTGCTGGACGAGTTCCTCGCCCAGCAGGAAGGCGAGTTCGACGCCGACACCCGCTGGGCGTTGACGTGGTTCCAGCAGCACGGCATGGAGGAAGGGCCGTACGGCGACGCCGAGACGTTGTCCACGGCGAAAGACACGTCGGTGCAGGGGATGACCGAGGCGGGGTTCCTCAAGGCCCGGGCGGGAAAGGTGCGGCTGCTCGGCCGCGGCGAACTCGACCCGCACTGGGACCCAACCAAGGATACGCGACTCACGGTGTGGGAAATCACCCAGCACCTGATTCATGCGCTGGAGTCGGAGGGCGAAGCGGCCGCGGCGCGGCTGGTGCGGCAGGTCGGGCACTACGCCGAGATCGCCCGCGACCTCGCATACCGCCTCTACACCGTGTGCGAACGCAAAGGCTGGGCCCAGGAAGCCATCGCCTACAACAGCCTCGTCATCGCCTGGCCCGAAATCACCAAGCTCGCCGCAGGGATGGAGATGCGCGGGGGGATACAAGCAGAGCTCTTATAGGAGAGTTTCAAAAAGAGGGGGCAGGAAGAATGCTGAATCTGTATTGGAAGACGAGCAAAGGTAAGACGGCCAATCTTGTCGATACACCCTTTCAGTCCGAGGCCGACTTTGAGAAGTATGTCTACGAAAACCAGGAACTCCTTGAGGATATTTTTATCTTCAAACGGCAGATACGCAGCGGGAGCCACGATGGCATTCCTGACATGCTTGGCGTGGACCAGGATGGGAAAGTGTGCCTGATCGAGTTAAAGAACGCCCAGGTTACAGAAGACGTGTTGCCCCAAGTCCTGCAGTATGCGATCTGGGGGGAGACTAATCCGGACAGCATAAGAGCCCTTTGGCTCGAGGTGCCGGACCGCCCTGAGGACATTACTATCAACTGGGAGGCTCTGGAAATCAGGGTGATAGTAATTGGCCCAAGCTTCCGCAGCAACGTGCTGCGAATGAGCTACAAGATCGGCTACGACTTGGAATTGCTGGAGGTAAGGCGGTTCGTCTATGAGGGTGAAGAGTTCATCATTGTGGAGGAGCTGGAGGAGGAGACTCAGCCCAGGAACGTAGTGACAAGAGCTCTCCAACATTACGACCGGGCCTTCTACGAAAGAGAACACGGGAAGCAGGCCACCGCAGAGTTGTTTGGCATGGTCAAACAGATTGAAGAAATTGTGAAACGAAAGGGGTGGCAGCTGCAACAGAAGATCAATAAGTACTACGTGGGATTCAAGTATGGCAACAAGAATCCCATCAGCGTCCACTGGGGAGGGACGCATGCCTGGCGCGTCGCCATCAAGATCCCGGAGAAAACGGCGAAGACGTTCAAGGCCAAGAACTGGGAGTTTCAGCGTTATGACAAAAGCTTTAACCAGGCAATCCTCAAACCAGTGTCCAAACATGCAAGCGCGCGAGAACTGGAGGCGCTCCTGATTCAGGCATTTGAAAACGTTCAGGGAGACGTCTAGGCTCGGATTGCGACTCCCGGTCAATTACGTAAGAGAGGATACAGGCGATGGCGCTCAGCAATGCGGAACGGGTGGGAAAAGCGTTGGATGCGCTTAAGGAGGGTCTGGTGCCGTTTGCGGAACGGGAACTGCAGACCGCCTTCGGAAAAGACTGGCTTAAAGAGGCGAAGAAGTGTTTTACGTCCAGCCAGAAGTCCACGCTCAACGAGAAAAAGTACCGGTGGGACACGTACACGCTGCTGCATGTGGTGAATTCGAAGTGGCACGATGTGTTCGGCAAAGTCCTGAGCAAGGATGATCGCGGTTTCGTGATCGAGTTGCAGGGATATCGGAACCGATGGGCGCACGAGGAGAACTTCTCAACGGATGATGCGTTACGCGCGCTGGACACCGTACAGCGCCTGCTTGCGTCGGTGTCGGCGCCGGAATCGGCCGAAGTGGCGCGGATGCGCCAGGAACTCATGCGAAACCTCTTCTCAGAGCAGGCGCGCTACGAGCGCCGCCGGTCGTCGGCGACAGCTATCGAGGGACAGCCCGCCGCGGGATTGAAACCGTGGCGCGACGTGATGACACCGCACCCGGATGTGGCTTCCGGCCGGTATCAGCAGGCGGAATTCGCCGCCGACCTTGCCCAGGTGAGCCGGGGCGAGGGCGAAGCGGAGTATCGTGATGCCGCCGAGTTTTTTGCGCGGACGTTTCTGACGGACGGCCTGCGCGAGCTGCTGGTCAACGCGACACGGCGCCTGTCAGGGAACGGCGGAGACCCCGTTGTCGAGTTGCAGACGAATTTCGGCGGCGGCAAGACGCACTCGATGCTAGCGCTGTACCATCTGTTCTCGGGGCGCAGCGCGAAAGAGTTGCCGGGGGCGGATGTAATCCTGGAAGGCGCGAAGATCCCTCAGCCGCCCGTGGCCAAGCGGGCGGTCCTGGTCGGAACGGCGATTTCTCCCGGCCAGCCCGACGAAAAAGACGATGGAACGGTCGTCCACACGCTCTGGGGAGACATGGCGTGGCAACTCCTCGGAAAGAAGGGCTATGCGCTTGTGAAAGAAGCGGATGAAAAGGGAGTAAGCCCGGGGTCGAAAGTTCTGGTGGAACTCTTCCGGAAGTGCGGCAGCGCGCTTGTGCTGATCGACGAATGGGTGGCCTACTTGCGGCAGTTTCACGAGGGCATCAGATTGCCCGGAGGGACGCTGGAGTCCAACCTTACGTTTGTTCAGTCGCTGACCGAGGCCGCCAAGTCCGTAGCCGATGCGCTCCTGGTGGCCAGTCTGCCGGAGTCAGACATCGAGATCGGCGGTGAGTACGGTCAGAAGGCGCTCGAAATGCTCAAGAACATCTTTGGGCGCATCGAATCGCCGTGGCGCCCCGCCAGCGCGGAGGAGAGCTTTGAGATTGTCCGGCGGCGGCTGTTCCAACCCCTCGCTCCGGAGAAGTATCCTCTTCGCGATAACGTCCTGAATGCCTTCTCGCGGATGTATCAGGAGCAGCCGCAGGAGTTCCCGTCGGTTTGCCGGGAGCAGGAATACCGGCGGCGGTTGGAGAACAGCTATCCCATTCATCCGGAGTTGTTCGACAGGCTCTACGAAGACTGGTCGAGCATGGACAAGTTTCAGCGCACCCGCGGCGTACTGCGCATCATGGCGAGCGTCATTCACGTGCTGTGGGAACGGCAGGATCCCGGGCTCTTAATCATGCCGAGCAGTATTCCGCTTGACGACCTGAGCGTGCAGCCGCTGCTTACATACTATCTGGAAGATCCGTGGATTCCCGTGATTGAGCGGGACATCGACGGGCACAATTCGCTCCCGCTCGAATTGGACCGGGAGAATCCCAACCTTGGGCGCTACTCCGCCACACGGCGCGTTTCGCGGACTATCTTCATGGGCTCGGCGCCGTTGCAGCACTCGGCAAACAAGGGACTCGAGGACCGACAAATCCGCCTGGGGTGCGCACAGCCGGGCGAGAGTGTTGCTACATTCGGCGATTCGCTGAGGCGGCTCACTGACCGGGCCTACCATCTATACGTCGAGGGAAACCGCTACTGGTACTCAACGCAGCAAACCGTCCTGCGTCTTGCGCAGGACCGTGCGCTGCAATACGACCGGGACACGGTGTTGGAAGAGGTCGAGAAACGCCTGCGGAAAGAGGCCGTCTATCGGGGCGATTTTACGAAGGTGCACGCGTGCCCTAATTCGAGCGGCGACGTGCCTGACGACAGGGAAACACGCCTCGTGATCCTCCGTCCGGAAAACTGTCATTCCTCGAATAATGAGGCCAGTCCCGGACGCTTGGTTGCGGCAGAGCTTCTGGAGAAGCACGGCAACGGTCCACGTCATTACCGGAATGCATTGGTCTTTCTTGCCGCGGATAAGGCGCGCCTGACCGAGTTGGAACAGGCCGTGCGGCAATACCTCGCGTGGGTATCGATTGGCAATGAGGTCGAGACCCTCAACCTGGATGCAGCCCAAGCCAGGCAGGCCGTTACAAAGCGGGAACAGGCTGACGAAACGGTCAAGCAGCGTATTCCCGAAACGTATCAGTGGCTGCTGGTGCCCGCTCAGTCCAGCCCCACTGACAGGCTGGAATGGCAGCAGGTCCGTCTGCAGGGTCAGGAGGCCCTCGCTGTCAGGGCTTCGCGCAAACTTAAGACCGATGGGATTCTGGTTGACCAGATGGCGGGAGTCACGTTGCGGCTTGAACTCGACCGCGTGCCGCTATGGCGTGGCGCACACGTCGAAATACGGCAGCTCATTGATGATTTTGCGCAATACACCTACCTGCCGAAGCTGAAGAATCCAGACGTTCTGCTTGCCGCGGTGCAGGATGGCGTGCAGCTTCTCACCTGGCAGGAAGACGCATTCGCCTATGCGAGCGGATGGGACGAAGCGAAAGAACGGTATTCGGGACTCCGGGTGGGCGTGGTGACGAGCATCATCGCGGACCCTTCAAGCCTTGTGGTCAAAGCGGGTGTAGCTGCCCGGCAACTCGAGATAGAAAGCAAGGCAGTATCACACACAGGAACCACGAAGGATGCCGATAGCGGTCACGATGGCGGTGGCGGGGTTGGTGTCAAGGCGCCGAACGGCGTGGTGAAAGAGCCGACGCCAAAGGAACTGCCCCCCAAACGGTTTCACGGTTCTGTCAGCGTTGACCCGGAGCGCTTGGGCAAAGCCGCCGGAACCATTGCTGAGGAAGTGGTCCAGCACATGCAGGGGTTGGTCGGCTCGAACGTCGAGATCACCATTGAAATCACGGCCGAATACGAAAAAGGTTTCCCGGAGAAGGTAATCCGGACCGTCAACGAGAATTGCCAGACGCTGAAATTCAAGTCGCACGGGTTTGAGAAGGAATAAGGGTTCGGCTTCCCAGAGAGAACAATAGGGGTATTTCTGGAGAAGAGTCTGCGTGGGGGCGTCCAACAAGTTCGGCGCTAAGAGAGGAATTAGTGTTCTTGATCGACCGAAGGTTGTGATGGATGGGAGGAGCAGATGAGCGAAGTCTTCGAGTCCATGTCGAGTAAGAAGATGGCAGCGATAATACGAGGTGCTCAAAAACGCGTGGTCGTTGCGGTTCCAGCCATACACGAATTGACCGCTCAAGCGGTCCTGGATTTCCAGCAGAGGGTTGACGGCGCAGTCATAGAAATCGTCCTGGACTGTGATGCTGAGGTCATGCGCCTCGGATACGGGGCGATCTCAGCTATTGCCCTGCTTCGGGAACGAGACATACTCCTTCGTCAAAGCACGGGTCTGCGTGTCGGCGTCCTGGTCGTGGATGATTCGGGTTGGGTATTTACACCTACGGCTCTCTGCGTCCAGGATGAGGTCCATAGCGATGAGACACCAAATGCTGTGAGGCTCAGCCCAAACGAGGTCGAAAGGGTCGTGCAGCGGATATCTCTCCAGGCGAACACTGAGGCTCGCGAGCGGCTCGACTTAGGCCCGAATACAGAATCTGTGGATGCCCCGCCCCCAAAGCTGGAGGTGGGGCTTTCTGAAGTTCCCGAGCGAACGTTCAAATCAGTTTCTAAGGAGCTTAAAATGGTACCGCCTATTCCGTTTAACGTGTCACGGCAAGTGCGAGTCTTTCATCCATATATTCAGTATGTGGACATATCGCTCCGAGGATGTGCTATCGAGCGAAAGCGGGTCCACATCCCGCCATCGATTACGGACATAGGCGCAGCATCTCAGATTCGGGATCGACTCAAGACAACCTTTGATTTGATAGAACGAGGTACTGAGGTGTCCTCGAAAGGATTGGATGACGAACTTCGCGCCATTCGGGATGCGTATACAAAACCTCTTGGCAAGCCGTGGGGCCGTGTACTATTGCGAGCGAAGCGAAAAGAGTTCGATGATGCAATCGAGGAGTTCAGGAAGAGAATTGTCGAGCACGAAAAAAAGGTGCGGCAAGAGCTCAAGAAGCATCTAGAGGACTCCCTCGACCAGATAGTCGACTACTACAAGCAGATCGTCATTGACCAGCCTCCGCAACTGTTGCGGGGTCAGATAACGGGCGACAAACCAACTGAGGAGCAGGCCAAGAACTGGCTGAAATCGGAGATCAGCCGCACATTTCCAGACTCTGATTCAGTTATTAGCGCAATGCACCTGGACGTGCATTTCCGTGATGTGACTTACGAAACACTCAATGAACCCGGGTTCGGGGTCGCCCTACGGCGGGCGTTTCCCTTGATTGATTGGGATAAGCCATTTGACGAGTTCAAAGCGGCAAAAGAGAAGGATCATACGCAAACGGACCTTGTAGACTGAAGATTTGCCGCGCCATGACACGACATGAAGAGAATCGAACGCGTGAACCGCGGTCCTTCGAGAAGGTCGGATCGCGGGCCGCTGAGAGATCGGAACAACGTGAGAGGGGTAGATGATGGAAACACATTCAGAATCTAGACAGTTTTGCGCGCTCGTAAAGTATGCGATACATGCAGACCATCTCGGGCGTGCGTATTCGTTTCGCTATTTCACCGAAGCCACCCCGGCACAACTCGCTGTGATGATTGCTGACGAATTCATTAACCGAGTGGACGAGGCAATCTCCAACCGGGGTGAAGTGGACGAAGACCTGGAGGTTGAGCGTGCTGAACTTGAGCAGAGATTGGCAGAATTTAGGGAGCAGATAAAGGCGAGCGGGAACTTAAGCCAAGTCGACGGTTTCGGGGATAGTATCGAAGTGGTTTATCCAACATACGAGTTTACAGTCCTGGCAGCTGGTTCGACAGCTGAATTCAATGCGAATGCACTATCGGCACTCGAGGAAGATGAGGATTTCTCATCCTTCTTGGAGAACCACCTTGAAGACATCGACTCTGACGAAGAAACCGGCGAAGCTGATGACGAAAGGTTGCTTGCTCTCGAGTTTCAACGATTGAGTTCGAGTTCGCCCGCAGAGCTTACACATCAGGACATCCTGCCCTTTCTCAAAAAGGTCGAGGAGTTTGTCTTCAATGACGAAATGTGAACTTCAATGAGCCGGACGCCCGTGACGGCCTGTAGCCGCGCATGAGGTTCAGGGTTATCGCACTAGTACGCCAGCGAAGGTGTCCCGGCGACCCGCAGCGCTCCAATAGGGACTTGGGTGGCACCAAAGGCCGCGCCAAAACTGTGAGGAAGAAGATGAATAAGCTCAATGTACTGCCTTGCCTTGACTCGCCCGAAGTCGCCGCAGTCCGCCAGCGAGAATTGGTCATGCACTACGACACGGCGGCTGACCTGGGTCGCTCGGCGGTCGAGATGGCCCGTGCCGGCCGCTACGTTACGGAGATGGGTCAAACTGTCGACTGGCACGACCAAGTAAAGGCTGCGTGCGCTGCCAAGGTCAGTATCCAGCCGGAAGCGGACCTTCCCGTTCGACAGCAGACTCCTTTCCGCGAGACGCGCGTCCAGGTCTCCAATGAGACCACCCTCCAGGCCGCAATGCGGTTTGTCGACTCTGGAATGAAACCACTGGCGCTTAACTTCGCAAACGGGGTCTGCCCCGGAGGCGGGTTCCTGTACGGGGCCTTAGCTCAAGAGGAGACGCTGTGCCGGTCCAGTGCCTTGTACCTCACGCTCATCGACGACCCGATGTATTCGGTGCACCGCAAGCGCCCGACCCCGGATTCCACCGACTGGGTCATTTATTCGCCAAACGTTCCGGTCTTTCGGAACGACGACGGAACGGCACTGGAGCGTCCCTGGCTGCTCAATTTCGTTACCTGCGCGGCCCCCTATGCCCCCGACATCGGCCAGCCGAAAGCGGGAGACCTTCTGGCAAAACGCATCCACCGCGTCCTCGCAGTCGCACAAGCATACGGATATTCCGCGCTCGTTTTAGGCGCCTGGGGTTGCGGTGCTTTTGAGAACGACCCACATCGTACTGCCCGCGATTTCCGCCATGCACTGGAAGGTCCGTTTGCCGGAGCGTTCTCCGACATCGTGTTCGCCATCACGGATTGGTCGCCGGAGCGGAGATTCATTGGACCTTTCCGTGATGCTTTTGC